>JAGLRY010000256.1 GCA_023135995.1 Candidatus Aminicenantota bacterium
ACATACCGTTTGGCTTCGGCAATTTCGTCCTTTGATTTCTAAATTGTATCCTTATAGACGAGATTTTGAGTGTATTATTCTCGTCTGTTATTAAAAGGATGTTCTTAAAAGGATTGACATTTTGGAGAAATTGTCTTACAATGTATTACATGAAAACAAATATCTTAACAATTCGGCTGGATAAAGACCTTGATGACTTGCTGACCAAAGCCAGTAAGCGATCTGGGAAAAACAAAAGTGAGATTGCTCGGGAAGCGCTCAGGCGTCAGCTCAGACTTGAACGCTTCGAAGAGTTGAGAAAACGAATTATGCCTTTCGCAGAGGCGCGTGGCTATTTGACTGATGAAGATATATTCTCCCAGATATCATGAAGGTGTTTCTTGATACCAATGTTCTAGTGAGTGCAGCGGCCACAAGAGGTCTTTGCGCAGATGTATTGAGAGAGGTTCTTATTTCTCATAAATTGGTTGTTTCTCCCCCTCTTTTTTCAGAGTTGGAAAATATCCTTAAAAAAAAGCTAAACCTTCCTTATGAACTTATCTCTGAATTTATCGAAATTCTCCAACAGGATGCGCATCAATCATCTCAATCAGATTTACCGGATGTTGAAATCCAAGATAAAGACGATTTGACCATTCTGTCATCTGCCCTAAATGGCGAAACTGATGTATTTATTACAGGAGATAAGGAACTTTTGGAGTTAAGCAGGATAAACGATATGGATATTATTTCACCTAAGATGTTCTGGGAAAGGCTCAAAGTTCAATTCACAAAAGACAGATAAGCCTTTAAATCTTTATATGTAACTTTTGATTTGCACCCTGTTTTACAACCGAGATCGCAAGAGTTGTTCTAACTGGCGGAAAGATTGATCTTGGGGGTACAATTCAATCAATCTCAGTGTGTATTCCAAGGCATCCTCAAATTTGCTAAGGTCTCGGTTTATAGTAGTCAGTGCATACAGGAGATCACGATCGTAGGGATGGAAATCGAGTGCATTCTTCAGGACATTCAGAGCGTCTTGGGATTTTTGCCTGGAATGGAGAGCAATTCCATAGACATAGCTAAATCGGGAATTTTCTGGTGCCAATTCTGTGGCCTTTTTCAAGTATTCAAGGGCATTGTTATAGTTTTTTTGCCTGACGTAAAGGAGTCCAAGGGCATGATAGACATCGGAAAATGAAGGATTTAGCTCTAGGGCCTGCTTCAACGCTTTCTCGCCCAGATCATCTTTCCCCTGTGATCGATAGAGGTCTGCAAGATTGATGTATGTGTGATAGAGCATGGGTTCGAGCTTTATGGCCTTTCTGTATTCGGCTTCGGCGGCTGTTTGATCTCCCTCCAGAGTAGCGATTACGCCCAGGTTGAGATGGGATGTGGGATGATCGGCGTTTATGTACTGCACCTGCTTGTATTCATCCAGAGCGATCCTTAAAAGCCGCCGTTCTTCGCGTGTCATTTGACTCCGTGACGCCCCGGCAAGGGAAAATGCTGCTCTCACCCTGACCAGGCGAACAGGATCTTTCAGGAGGTGTTTGATCAGAGGAAACCTTTCGTGTGTAGTCACCATCTCGAGCGATTGAACAGCCATGGATCGTATCAATGGATCAGGATCATTGATGTTCTGCCTTATCGCAGAGAACGCTTCCTTAGAAGGATAATTTCCCAGGAGTGACAATGCTGTCGCACGTTGCATGGGCGGGTTTTGTCTGTCATTAGCCAGCCCAATTAATCCCCCGACCGCCTCAGGATAACCACGACGGCCGGCATGGAAGATCTCTCCATAATGCGTCTGGCCATCTTGAAGCTCTCCATACCATTGTCTGCAATAGTCGGCCGCCCATCGATTCAATTTATCCTTGTGGTCATGACACTGAATACAGGCGTTCGGTGTTTCCAATCGATCCGAGAGGTCCGGACGCGGCACTCTCATGCTGTGATCACGGCGCGGGTCGACGACCATGTAAGTGCGTTCCACCATATGACACTCCACACAGAGGTTTCCTGTGGAATCGTCCTTGTGGAAGTGATGGGACTTCACACCAAATTTTTCCTGTAGATGGCATCTGTAGCAGAGGGCATTTCCCTGAATAAAGACTTTACCGCTATGGGGCTCGTGACAGTCTCTGCAGCCCACACCTGCCAGGAACATTTTACTTTGAAGATACGAACCGTAAACATAGACCTCTTCGTAGATCTGGCCGTCGGGATAATAAAGGTGTTCTTCCAGGACGCTCGGCGTATGGGTATCTAAAAAAGGCCTGTTGTGCACGTAAGGCTCGTTAGCGAGAGCTCTTCTGGCATGGCAACGGGCGCACATCTCCACAAGAGCTTGGGTTTGTTTGGGGACGGTCCGCTCTGCTGTGCCTTTCTCAGGATCTCTGAATACCCATGTGGCACCATCGGTCTCCTTCAAACGGATGACGAGACCCAGATAACCTGTTGTTTCGTACCTCTGTCCTCTGTCTGCGGCTTCGGCCCATTTGACATGCTCGGATCCCGGACCGTGGCAAGCCTCACAGGAAACATCGATCTCGGACCAGACGGTGTTGTATTCCTCCTTGAACCGGTCATACTGTTTGCGTAAGTTCGTCGAATGACACTCAGAACACATGTAATTCCAATTCTGTGTGATTCTGGTCCAGAACAGAATCTCGCTGGGCTCGATGCGTTCATCGCCATAAATGTGAAACCACCTCTGCCCGCCTTCATCTTCGGGGCGAGTATCCCAACACAGGGGCAGACATTGATAAGCTCCTCTCGGGAATTCGATGAGGTACTGTTGGAGAGGCCGTATGCCGAAGACATATTCTATCGGATAATCCACAAATTTGCCGTCAGGGCCCTCTGTATACACATAAAATTTGTCTTCTTTTTTATAGAAACGAGATTCTATGCCCGAATGGACGAAAACCGCATTTCCGAAATCACCGAGTACTGTCTCTTCTGTTGCAACATCCATTGCCATATCGTGGTCGGAACCGACATACAGGTCATACTGTCTCTTGTGGCAATCGATGCAAGCCCGACGGCCGACGTGTTCAGCTTTAGAAACATTCGTCTCTTCTGCACTATGCTCAGCAATCTCGGCAACTTCAGATTCCTCCTCTTTACGGCATCTCAATCCCACGAGAATTATCAATAACAAAATGGCGATTATTATATTGCGCAGTTGAATCATCAGAGTATCCTTAGGCTTCTAAAGACAGTCTGCACATTAACGCTTCACTCTGGAAAAAGCAAGGTTCCTCCAGTTGATTTTTTGTCTGAAGATTCTGTATGATACCTGCGATAGATAAAACAAGCAGAGTAAAGAAGCACTCGAGTTGATTCTCATCTTTGGGATCGTTTGAAGTCAGAACCATGAAAGAAGATAGGGGCAAAATAACCAGGCGGCTATTTCTCGGAAAAGTAGCGATTAGTGGAGCTATTGGTGCGGGGATTTTGGCTGCACTTGGGGCCTTGAGAGAAGTTATCCCACCTCTAGCAAAGGAAAATAAAAAGTTCACGATCGGCAAATTGTATGACTTTCCACTCAATACACTTTTTCTTATCGCAGCGCATAATGTCTTTATCTATCGAGACTATGAAGGCGTTCGAGCTTTGTCAGCGGTGTGTACGCATCTGGGATGTGTGCTCGAAGCAACAGGGGAGGGCCTTCAGTGCCCCTGCCACGGTTCACGTTTCAATGATAAAGGCCGAGTGCTGTCAGGTCCCGCTCTAAGATCTCTGGCTTACTTCAAGGTAGATGTTGCACCAGATGGTCAGCTTCTTGTCGACATAAGCCAGAAAGTTTCTTATGACAAGAAACTTAAAATCATGTGATTTTCTACTCCAGCCAATTCTCGATTTTTAATCTGGGGATGTCCTTAAAATGGCGAATATTTCCGGATACAAGAATGAATTTATGCTGAAGCGCAATGGAAGCGATTCTTAAATCTGGCTCATTTCTATTGATTCCTCTTTTCTCAAGCTTTGCCTTGAGTTGCCCATAGACTTGGGCGGTTTCCTCATCAAAAGAAAGGACTGTAACATTCGGAAATACCGTCTCCTCGAAGGCTCTAAGAATTTTCTCTTTTCTCGGTGACCGGTAAGCCCCATAATAAATTTCAGCTACGTTGATGGAGGTCGTATATTGAAACTCTGATGGAAGGCTCCTGAGATTTTTTAAAAGCCTGGGCGATGGACGGCTCTTGACGATATTGCTTAAGGAATCTGTATCTAATATATACATCAGAGAGGCACAGAACGAGAAGTCTCCTTTTCTCTGCTTTCATAGATCGATTCGGTCATCCTGTCGATCTCCTCATCTAAGCTGGCCAGAACTCCTTTGGCCATAATAAGCCCCTTTTTTTTCTGATTGCGAAGGTTCTCATATTCCTCTATGGGAAGCAAGATGGCTGCAGGTTTCCCCTTCCTAGTAATGGAGATTGTATCCTTACGAATAATGACGCGATTTATGATCTCTGAAAGTTTGGCCTTTGCTTCTGTTATTGTTACAACGTCTTTCATATCCGCCTCCTCAAATAATATAGTCTAAATGACTATTAAAGTCAATTCCAAAAGATTTGCTATACAAGAATTTTTCATTTCTTTTTATATTAATTGTCTCTTGTTTGAAATGACGACATGCTCATCAGGATTTTCTCAGTCCCATAATGAGTTTCATTGAAAAATCAGAGGATGTAGACTACTTTGTTGTCGTTGACGATTTTTTTCTGTATGATATTTCTAATTCGATATGTTACAGGAAGGAGACAGTAAGAAAAGAAGTGCACGCATCAAAACCATCACCCAGAATTTTTTCTTCCATATCCATTCACCAAAAGCCCATCCTTTCAGTTTAAAACCCACATACACATTTGGCCTTGGTCTCATACTCGGATTTCTCTTTCTGATTCTTGTTGTGACCGGCCTGCTCTTGATGATGTACTACACACCTTCCATCGAGCGAGCCTATGCTTCTGTGAAGGACATCGTTTTTATCGTCAAGGGAGGGCGGTACATTCGGAATGTGCACCGGTGGGCTGGGTATGGGATGGTAATCGTGGGATTCCTTCATCTTATACGGACTTTTTACACGGGTGCGTATCTCAAGAGAAGGACACTCAATTGGATCATCGGTGTTGTGCTCCTGCTTGTCATCATCCTCTCGAATTTTAGCGGATACTTATTGCCATGGGACCAACTGGCCTACTGGGCGGTGACCATCGGCTCGAATATTGCGGCTTCTGCCCGGGAATTGACCGATGCTTTGCGGGTCACGCAGCACTTCGATCCTGGCGGTTTTGTGAAAAACCTTCTCATTGGTGGAGAAACTGTTGGCCAGGCTGCTCTCTCACGATTTTTTATGCTCCATGTAATTTTTTTGCCGTTGACGTTCCTTATTCTCACAAGCTGGCATTTCTGGCGCATCCGCAAAGATGGTGGGATCAGCCGTCCCGAGAATGCGGATGAAATGTTTAGAATTGATGGAGAACAAAGGAGGAAGACAGATGAGAAGAACGACAACAGTGCAAAAAAAGGGAGGATCGATGTCCACCTCTATTCCTGGCCGACACTGATGTGGGCAGAGCTTGCAGTGCTGGCATTGGTCTGTGCTGTTCTGATGATGAGCGCGTTTTTTGTCGATGCACCCCTCAAAGAGAAGGCTAACCCAATGCTGCCCGAGAATCCTGCCAAATCACCGTGGTATTTTCTCGGAATTCAGGAACTCGTCTCCTATTCTGCTTTTGCGGGAGGTGTTATCATACCGATCCTATTCATTTATTTTCTTGTGTCGATCCCGTTTAAAGACCGAGAGAATCGATATATTGGCGTGTGGTTTTCAGATAAAACGGGAAAAAGAATTACCTTGTATTCGATGTTCTTTGCCCTTCTTGTGACCGTCGGTGTTCTTATTGTAGATGTCAAATTAGGATGGCTGGGAGACTGGTTCGGTGGTATTCCTCAGCTTGTTATCATTCTAGTCAATCCCGCCACAGTTTTAACCCTGGCATTCGTTCTTTGGTCCTTTTTGATCAAACGGAAGTATGGATCGACACGATACACGGTTCTGGCCCTTTTTACTTGCGCTATGGTGGCCTTTGTGATTCTTACAGCTGTCGGTATCCTGTTCCGCGGCCCCAATTGGGAGTTCTACTGGCTAAAATCTCAATGGCCTTCTCTATGATGCGAAGACAGTGATGGAATAGTGGATTAAAAATATATGGAAACAAAATATAAGAGATTGTTCCAACTGACAGTGTTGATCTGCAGTGGTTTTTTTATATTGTTCCTGCTCGCTGCCGGTATTAGGGAGATCCAGCCAGAGTGGAAGAAACATCAGCGAGAATACAAAGAGATATTGATCGAAAAATCCCAGGATGAAAGGCAATTAACATCAGCGAAAAGGATGGACAAAGGAGTCAGACAGGTCGCACTGGATGAGCTGGGCCGCATCGACCGTTGCCAAACATGCCATCTAGGGATGGATGACGCACGAATGGAAGATCAGGAACTACCCTATCGTTCACACACGGGAGAACACCTTAATTCTCATCCCATTGCTGACTTTGGCTGCACTGTCTGCCATAAGGGTCAGGGGCAGGCGGTCGACAAAAAGAATGCTCATGCCCGTGAGTATGATGTGCTCTGGGCACACCCCATGCTGGCACTGGATTATACACAATCATCATGTGGCCAATGTCACTTGGCCATTTTTAAAGAGCTAGAGCCTCTAGTTGGGACTGAAATTTTCCAGCGAGGCCTACAGGTCTTTAGGCAGGAAGGTTGCCTCGGATGCCATAAGGCCCGTGGAGTGGGAAGCACCATCGGGCCAGATCTGACGGAACAGGGCAAAAAAACTCGCCACGAGTACAATTTTGCTCACATTATCGGTGAACAGACTGTGACCAATTGGCTGTATACACATTTTAAAGATCCCGAAATGGTATCCCCCGGCTCGCAGATGCTGGCCATCGATCTTGCGGATGAGGATCTCCAGGCCTTGATAACGTTCACGCTGGGAATGGCAAAACCGGAGATCGCCTTTGAGTATTTTTCCATCGAAACGCTGGAGGAATTCAAGGGACAGAGGGGGTCGATATCGGGTGCCGATGCTTTTCCGATGATTTGTTCGGCCTGCCATGGAAAGATCGGGGAAGGAAAGAGTTACAAGGAATATAGAACTGGGATTCCCGGTATCGGCCGATCTGATTTTCTCTCTGTAGCTTCCACAGATTTTATCGCATTTACCATCTACCATGGCCGGAGTGGACGACAGATGGCTGCATGGATGCCTCGCTACTCCGGGCTCAAACTGGAGGAGATCGAGGCGTTAGCAGATTTTGTGAAATCGAGGAGAAATGTCAATTCTAAGCTTTCAGCGGTTCAGAGGATTAATGGGAATAAAAACGAGGGTGAAAGATTATACAAAGCCAACTGCAGTATGTGTCATGGAGATGATGGAAAAGGTGCTCACATCATCACAATTAGCAATCCTGACATGTTGTCAGTGGCGAATGATGAGTTTTTATACAAAACGATCGTCAACGGCCGACGGAATACAGCTATGCCTGGGTGGGGGGAGTTTTCATCGGAAGAAATGGCCTCCATTGTGACGTTTTTGAGAAATTGGTCTATGGGGATGGCCAAACTAGGTGTTTTTTCTGCCGATTTGGGTGATGTATCACGGGGTGAAGAGAAATACCACTACCTCTGCTCTCGCTGTCATGGCATTTACGGCCAGGGGGATACGGGTCCGGCGATCTTTAATCCTGATTTTCAAAACGCAGCATCGGACTATTTTCTTTCCGAGATGATAGCCAAGGGTCGCCAAGGGACGGCTATGATCGGCTGGTCGACGGATGTTTCGAGTCAGGAAAGGCTCTCAGCCTCGGACATCGCTGATGTTATCGTTTTTCTCCGGCACTCATCACAAAATCCACCAGATGTGATCTATCCCGGTCCGATCTTTGGATCTGCTGAGAAAGGAGAGAGCCTCTTCGAAGAGCTCTGCATTGAATGTCACGGCCGGTTGGGGGAAGGATCACAGGCGCCGGCTCTAAACAATCAGGAATTCCAAAATGCCGCAACAAATGGATATATTTATGCCACTCTTTCACTCGGCCGGAGCGGGACAGAAATGCCCACTTGGGGGAGAGGATCAGACAGGTATCGGGCTCTCACTACCCAGGAGAGACACGACATCGTTGCCTATCTCAGACAATGGCAGAAAGTCGTGATCAAAAAGATGTTGAAAGACAGAAATTCGGAAGACAGCAGCTCAAAGCCACTGCGTTCGACGATAATGCCCGCCACTGGGGGGCCGGCCGCGTCACCCAACCACCACATGGCGTCGACGGCCACCGCCCAACGCCCGAGATCGTCAAGTCTGGCCATCAGCCCCAGCAAATAGGGGACGA
>JAGLRY010000257.1 GCA_023135995.1 Candidatus Aminicenantota bacterium
TCGATTATAATCCCAATCAAATCAATTTGTTAAAAAAATCGTATTTGATTTTTCAACAAACTTTTACACAGAAAGCGTGGAAAAGTAAATTTATTTCCGATTGACATTTGTAATCAATTATGAAAAATTCAAGGAAACTTCTAGGAAGGAAAACAAAATGGGGTCTTCTAACAATTCAATGAAATCTAAAACGAATGGTATTTTACATAAGTTTCTCAGCCTCTTTGCCACTGTCTATCCTGGCGAGGCGCCAACAGCATTGCTTTTGACGCTCAACATCTTCCTAATCTTTGCCGCTTATTACATCATAAAGCCCATTAGAGAGGCACTGATTATCGCTGGGGAAGGGCCTGAAATCAAGAGCTACCTCTCAGCCGTGATTGCTGTAGTGCTCATTTTTGTTGTAAAAGCTTTTAGTGGAGCTTCCTCTCGGTTTCCAAGACAGAAATTGATCACCTGGGTGACTCTTTTCTTTGTTTCCAACTTGGCCATATTTTATGTCCTATCATTTACAGATATCAGTCTAGGAACTTTTGGTATCATCTTTTTTATTTGGATCGGTGTTTTTAATGTCCTGGTTCCTGCGCAGTTCTGGGGTTTTGCCAATGACATCTACACTCCTGAAGAGGGAAGTCGACTCTTTCCCATTGTTGCGTTTGGCGCGACTTTCGGAGGTTTCTTTGGAAGTGTGTTTGCAAGTAAGCTGGTCGAGGCCATTGGATTGTATCGAATGATGCTCGTTTCTGGCGCAATTCTGTTGATCTGTATCCTAATGGCATGGATAATCCACATCAGAGAAACAAAGAGGGCCGAAACAAAAATATCTGAGAATGGTAAAGCCCAACCTCAGGTAGAGGATACGGAGAAACCACTAAAAAAGGGTGGAGGTTTTAAGCTTGTTTTTAAGAAGAGATATCTTCTCTATATTGCTTTCTTTGTTTTATTGCTTAATTTTATAAACACGAACGGGGAGTTTATTTTAGGGAAATATGTGGAGACGACTGCTCATGAAGTCGTGGAGTTGGGTCAATCAGAAGGGCTGAACACTGAAGAATATGTAGGCAAATTTTATGCGGATTTTTATAAATACCAGAATTTATTTGCTATTCTGATACAACTATTCCTGGTATCTCGAATTTTCAAGTGGGTTGGTGTCAGAGGTGCGATTTTTGTCTTGCCTTTCATCGCACTCGGTGGGTATGCCTTCATAGCCATCGGTGCATCCTTGCTCATTGTGAAGTGGGTCAAAACCACTGAAAATGCGACGGACTACTCATTAATGAACACAACAAGACATGCGCTATTCCTCATCACTTCAAGAGAAGAGAAATACAAAGCCAAAGCTGCGATCGATACTTTTTTTCACAGGTCGGGGGATGTTCTATCGGCTCTAGTCGTCTTCATTGGATCGACATACCTCACATTGAGCTCGACTGGATTTGCTGGTTTTAATATCGTTTTGTGTTTGATATGGATTTGTCTTGGAGTTCTAATTGCCCGTGAACACAAAAAACTGTTAGGAGAAGCTGCTTCTAAAGAGAGAGCAGAATAAAAACCCAGAACTCTGTTAGTCATTTGATTTTAAAGATTTGAATGTTTATCATAGAAATGATAAATCAGTAGGGATGATTAACTTAAAGGGATAAAACGATGAAAAGAAAAATCCTTTTGGGGATGGTTTTTGTTTGTTTTATCCTTCTCGTTTCTTTCATTAATGCACAATTCACTCCTGAAGAGATCGCTCAACGGGCGAAATTAGAGGAATTCCTGAGGACAGCAGAGATTGTCAGGTCCAAGGATATTGGAGAAGGAGTCACAAAACCTTGCAAGCTCGACATGAAACAAGGAGAAGAGGAACACAGCGGATGCTGGAAGAATCCCAGCGGCATGCAGAAGGGCTTTCTTGAGGGATGGCAGTATGAGATTGCTGCTTACGAAATGGATAAGTTGTTGGGATTGAACATAATCCCGCCTACAGTGGAAAGGGAATTCGATGGCAAAAGAGGGTCTCTCCAGTTCTGGATCACGAGTGAAATGAGCGACCTTGAAAGAATGGAGCAAGGCATCAAAATCCCACAGGAAAAATTGGAAAACTGGAATAGACAGAAATATCTGACGCGGGCATTTGATTGTTTGATAGCCAACGAAGACCGCACACAACAGAATATACAGTACACAAAGGATTGGCGGACGATACTCATCGATCATTCCCGGAGCTTCCGCTGTTCTGAAAAATTTAGAAAACAGTTGGTTTTTGGAAAAAATGGACTCTTAGCTCAAAAGCTTTTCAGGCGCCTTCCTTGGATTTTTGTTGAAAAAATCAAGGCATTAAATTTTAATAAGATCAAACAAACCGTAGGGCCATACTTAAAAGATGAGGAGATCGAAGCTGTCTTGGAGAGGAAAAAACTCCTTTTAGAAGAAATCAATGAAATGATCAAAGAGAAGGGTGAGGCAAATGTCCTTTATTAGCACCAGGCTGGCTATTGGTTATACATAAAACCGGAAATCAACATAGAGAAGGAGGGAACAGTATGAAAAAATATTTTTTGATCTCTTTAGTATTTATCCTCTTTATGGGATTCAATCTTCCATTATTCGCTCAGTTTAAACCAGAAGGGGTGGAAGCACGGGATAAGTGGGAAGAGTTTCTCATAGCGGCTGAAGTTGTCGATCAGGATCAGCCGTTTAAAGACAGAGAGGCTGTAACAAAACCTTGGGTGATAACCCTGGAAAAAGATGGAGTCAAAAATAAGGCGTTATGGAAAAATCCTGAAGGTCGAATGAAGGGTTTTTTGGAGAACTGGAGATGGGAGATCGCAGCCTATCGTCTGGACAAGTATTTGGACCTGTGCATGGTGCCTCCAACAGTAGAAAGACGTTTCCAGGGAAACCGTGGCTCCTGCCAGTTATGGATCGATTCCATGATGAGTCTTAAAAAAAAAGTAGAGGATAAAGTGAAAACCCCTTCCTATAAAATATTTTACTGGAACCGAGCACTCTATCTGCAAAGGACTTTTGACAACCTGATCGCCAACGAAGACCGTCATCAAAATCAGTATCTCATCACTGAAGATTGGCGGATGATCCTCATAGACCATTCCCGGAGTTTCCGCACATCCAAAAAATTTACAAAAAAACTCATTTACGACGAAAAATACAAAGAAGGACCTACATTCATCATGAAAGAAATCCCTAAAGACCTCTACGAGAAGCTAAAGAGTCTGAATGCCGATGTCATGAAAGAGGTTGTAGGGGAATATTTGACAGATCAAGAGATCGAAGCGACTTTGATCCGCAGGGACCTGATCGTCGAGTGGTTGGATAAAAGAATTAAGAAAATGGGAGAAGAGAAGGTCCTGTACTGAAATTAGCCTTTTTCGTTCGCACTGATAATCCCATTCTCCACGAGATAACGAATAACAGCATCTTGGCATTGTGTCAGGTCGAGTTTATCTGTATCGAGTATGAGCTCGGGGTTTAGCGGCTCTTCATAGGGAGCGGAGATACCAGTAAATTCTTTGATCTCGCCAGCCCGTGCCTTTTTATATAGGCCTTTGGGATCTCTTTCTTCGGCCACATCCAAAGACACCTTGACAAAGACTTCGATGAATTCACCTTTCTGGAGAAGCTCTCTGTTTCGATTTCTATCCTTCCTGTAGGGAGATATGAATGCCGTCATGGTGACAAAGCCCGCGTCGGCAAACAACTTGGCCACTTCTCCGATGCGGCGGATATTTTCTTCACGGTCCTCAGGGGAGAATCCAAGATTTTTATTCAAGCCATGCCGGATGTTGTCTCCATCCAGAACATAGCTCAGATGTCCACGCTCGAAAAGTCGTTCCTCAACGGCGCGGGCGATAGTGGATTTGCCCGAGGATGAAAGACCTGTGAACCAGATCACCACGCCTTTTTGTTGGATCAACCGTTCTCTATCTGATTTAGTGATGGCTCCATCATGCCAAGTTATGTTTGTTGCTTTTTGGATCGTCATTTTTTTATTCTCCAGAATTATATCGACATTTTATAATCTTAACCTGGATTATTCACGAGCTGATATCGCTGCAAAGGCAAGGCCGTGGCTCATGAAGATGTAGTGAACTACCTCGAATGAGCTACAACGAAGGCTTTGTTGTGAGATCAGTTCGCCCGTAGGGTAAAAAATGTCGATTATTGTAATAAGAGCTATGAAAATGGAAACGTTAAATTGATTTCGTGTATGGACCAAATGATTTGTCAAAATTGTTTTATTTGTAGTAAGAATCGACATTTTTTATGAATAATTCAGCCTAATTTTTTGTAATAGTCCATCAGAATCTGGACAACCTCAGGCCGGCTGAATTCCTTGGGAGGCACCTGCCCGTTTGCCAGCATCTCACGCAGTTTTGTCCCGCTGATGAGCACTCGGTCATCCTTGGAGTGAGGACAGGTTTTCATGGATGCCATCCCATCACATTTGTAACACCAAAAGGTCCAGTCGATCTTTAGTGGTTTGAGGTGCAGGTCTTCATCATCGATGTCGTCAAATATTGTCTGTGCATCAAAGGGACCGTAATAATTTCCCACACCCGCATGGTCTCTGCCCACGATCAAGTGACTGCAGCCGTAATTCTGGCGAAAGATGGCATGAAGGATGGCTTCACGGGGTCCGCCATACCGCATTTCCATCGGATAGACCTTGAGTACGACCCTGTCTTCTGGATAATAATTCTTAAGCAGGACTTCGTAGCATTTCATGCGTGTTTCTGCAGGAATATCATCGGCCTTGAGTTTTCCAACCAGCGGGTGGATAAAAATACCATCACAGACCTCAAGAGCGATTTTCGTGCAGTACTCGTGGCTCCTGTGGATAGGGTTCCTTGTCTGAAAAGCAGCGATCGTGGCCCATCCTTTTTCTTCAAATATGGCCCGTGTTGTGGCGGGCCGCGCGTAGTGCTCACCGAAGATTTTCGGATAGGGGCCTTCGCTAAATACTCTGACCGGCCCGGACAAAAGAATATCCTGTTGATCGTAAACCTTAGCAACTCCGGGGTGGGCCTCGTCCTCGGTCTTGTAAACCTGTCGGGCCTCAGCCCTTTTATCATATGTGAATACTTCCTCTGTTTTCATGCTTCCCATCAACTCATCGCTTTCATCATCGATAAGAGCAATTTCTGAGTCGATCGGAAAACTGTCAGCTTCTTCTTTTGTCACAGAAAGCGTGATGGGAATAGGCCAGAGTGTTCCATCAGCGAGACGCATATCTTGAACCACTCCTGTGTAATCATCCTCACTCATGAATCCAGCCAAAGGGCTAAAAGCGCCAATAGCCATCATGATGAGATCTGATGTCTCTCTTGATGAGAGTCGCACATGGGGCATTGATTTTGCGCTTTCCATTTGCTCCGCACGTTCTTCGCCCTCCACGAGCAGAGGATTTAACCGTCCTCCATGAGGCGGAACTAGTTTTGACATTATGACCTCCATAAAGTAAATTCGAATAATTTAGGTTAAGTAATTGTTTTGTAGATGGTGAGAATATTCCGATCTTTCTCTCTTTTATAATTAAATCCATCCATAAGTTTCCGTGCAATAAAAATTCCAAATCCACCCTTCTGTCCGTTTGAGATTATTTTCTCTACGTCAGGCTCCTCAACCTGTCTCGGATCAAAAGGGACCCCTTCATCACTGATCTCGAGATAGAATCTTTTATTGTCCTTCCAAGTCCTCAGATGGATCTCTCCTCGGTCTTCTGGATAAGCGTAGCGAATGATATTAACACAAATCTCGAGCAGTGATAACTCAATGGTATAATAGTCATTTTCTGAAATAGATAACACGCTCAAGTTTGCTTTGAGGAAAGCTCTGATTTTATTCAGCTCTGCCAGGTTGCTTTTAACAGTGAGTGTTTTCATCCGAAATATCATTGAGTGAAAAGCACAGAAGTTTTATGTCCATAGAATTCTACCAAAAGGTCATTGCAAAGTCATTCTTTTTGTGTTACTTTTTTTGCTTATCTTTTTTGAAACCACCGGATGGAGGCTATTCATGAGTAAAGACGGAAAACACCTGTTTACATCTGAGTCGGTAACAGAAGGTCATCCAGATAAGATCTGTGATCAGATTTCAGATGCTATTCTCGATGACCTCATCAAACAAGATCCAAAAAGCCGTGTCGCCTGTGAAACCCTTGTTACCACAGGGCTCGTTCTTATAGCTGGAGAGATCTCAAGCAACGGATTCTGTGATTTTCAGAAGGTTGTCCGGGATACAGTCAAAGAGATCGGCTATACCAGAGCCAAATATGGTTTTGATTATGAAACGTGTTGTGTCATATCTTCCATTCATGAACAATCTCCTGATATTGCTAAGGGAGTCGATGAATCAGATGAGCATGAACAAGGCGCAGGTGACCAAGGATTGATGTTTGGTTATGCAACCAGGGAAACAGAGCAACTCATGCCTCTCCCCATCACACTTGCCCATCAACTTGTCCGGAGACTGAGTGAAGTCCGACGCAGTAAAGAACTTCCTTACCTCCGTCCAGATGGAAAATCTCAAGTCACCGTCGAATATGAAGGGGATGTCCCCAGGCGCGTAGATGCTATCGTCATTGCTGCGCAACATGATAAAAAAGTAAACATGCAGGATTTACGCGAAGATATCCATGGAGCTGTCATCAAAAAAATAATTCCAGCGCACATGCTCGACGATAACACTAAAATCTTCATTAATGAGACCGGGCAGTTCATCCAGGGAGGTCCTTTTGCGGATTCAGGACTCACCGGGCGGAAGATCATTGTTGATACATACGGTGGTGTGGGAAGTCACGGAGGCGGTTGTTTTTCCGGTAAGGATCCCTCCAAAGTGGATCGCTCTGGTTCGTATATGGCGAGATATGTGGCGAAAAATTTGGTCGCTGCTGGAATCGCCGATAAGCTGGAGATCCAGATCGCATATGCTATAGGAGTGCCTTTTCCGGTTTCTATCATGGTGGACACGTTCGGGACTGCAAAAATTCCAGAGGACAAGATCAAAGACTTGATCCGCGCTCATTTTGATCTCTCTCCGAAAGGTATGATCAAAAGCCTCGATCTGCTCCGTCCCATCTACAAAAAGACAGCGGCCTTTGGACATTTTGGAAGAGAAGAGGAAGAATTCACCTGGGAAAAAACAGATAAAGTTGAACTTCTGCGGAAAGATGCTGGTCTTTAAGGAGATTTAAATGAAATATGATGTAAAG
>JAGLRY010000258.1 GCA_023135995.1 Candidatus Aminicenantota bacterium
GGAGTGCTGGAGGAAGCCGTACCTTTCCTCCTGGAAGGGGATCGGGATGATGTCATTGAAAAAAACTTAGGAAAGACGGCTCGGGTATTTGAAAAATATATCCGCTCCTATCCTGATCAATGGTATTGCCCTCACCCTATCACCGGCAGGACGCCCTGATGAGGCTCTTGCTGATCGCACCCAAGTGGCCTGAGGGCAGCCTGTGGGGGCAGATTTACTTCCGTTTCCCTTATCTCGCTCTGACAACCCTGGCTGCTTTGACGAGCGATGACTGGGACATATCGATTATTGATGAGAACGTGGACTCTCTTGATTTTTCTGATTTGCCGGATCTGGCTGCCATTTCCATCATGACACCTTTGGCAAAAAGGGGATATGAAATTGCAGATGCTTACAGGGAAAAGGGGGTGCCAGTTGTGTTAGGTGGCATTCATCCCACCATGATGAAGGATGAGAGCAAGACCCATGCCGATGCGGTGGCCATGGGCGAGGCTGAAGAGGTCTGGCCCCAGGTTTTGTCCGATTTTAGACGGAGTGATCTCAAATCTTTTTACAAGGCCCCGGATTTCTGTAGGCTTGAACAGCTTCCAATGCCAAAGAGAGATCTTTTAAATAGGCATGCATATTTTTTTGTCAACACCATCCAGACGACCCGTGGCTGCCCTTTTGACTGCGAGTTTTGTTCGGTCACTTCCCTTTATGGCCGGACTTATCGTGTCAGACCGGTAGAGGACGTGATCAATGAAATGGGCCAGATGGAGAGAGGCTCCGTATTCTTTGTTGATGACAATATTGTCGGCAAACCCTCCTATGCAAAAGAGCTCTTCAGGGCACTTATCCCTTTGAATGTCAAATGGTTCAGCCAGGCCTCTCTGAGTATAGTCAAGGACAGGGAGCTTTTGGATTTGGCTCAAAGGAGTGGTTGCAGGGGTCTTTTCATCGGATTTGAATCCCTGTCTCAGGAAAGTCTAAATGCCATGGGAAAATCGCTCACCCGGGTGGATGATTATAAGGAGGCCATTAAGATGATTCATGATTACGGGATTGGCATCCAGGGCTCATTCATTTTTGGTACGGATCAAGATGATCAGTCAATATTTCCTGATGTGCTGCGTTTTATCGAAAAGACCCATCTTGAGGCGGTTCTGTTTTCAGTCTTGACCCCTTTCCCGGGAACGCGAACTCGAGAGGCCTTGTTAAGAGAGAATAGGATAATCGATACGGACTGGGAAAAGTACGATATGAACCATGTTGTATTTAGGCCTAAGAAAATGACCCCAAGACAATTACAGGATGGTTTCAACTGGGCTTACAAAAGGTTGTATGGATATCGGTCCATTGTGAAAAGGCTTTTCCCTTTCAGGAGAAGTGGCCTCTTTTATAGCATCCAGAATTACGGTTTCCGGCAGGCATGGAAAAAGACCTTGGGAATCTTGTAATGAGAAAAGGTCTCTTCAAAAAATATATAGTTCCCATATCCTTGGGTCTAAGTCTATTTCTATATCCTTACCAGGTGTTTCCATCTGAAACAGATCTACAGTCAGAACCGGAACTGAGCTGGGTGATGAAAAATATCAAGGAGAAGGAAAAAGGCCTCAAGACCTTTACCGCAAAGTTTGTGCAAACGAAGAAGACCTACTTGCTTCAAGAACCACTGCACTCGGAGGGTGTCATCTATTTTGATCGTACAGGCAAAGTGCTTTTGAGGGTCATTAGTCCTTCGCCATTGATAGTCCTTTTAAAAGATAACATGCTGCTTGTCTATTATCCTGACTTGCCAAAGACCGAAGAAAGATACCTGGGAAGAAC
>JAGLRY010000259.1 GCA_023135995.1 Candidatus Aminicenantota bacterium
GGAAACGGTCCCTACATTTAAATAGAGCCGCATTGCTGTCTCGTTGTTCGTTTTCGCAATCACCAATCTGATCATTCTGTGTGTCATTCATCATGGTTTTGGGGATGCTTTCCATGAGCATTGAGAGGTTGACTAAAGAGGCAAGGGCGGGTATCTTATGGTTTAACTCTTTCACACGTTAAGCGACATATCCAAAGTCATTATTTATACTCCGAGGAAAAAAATGGAACATAAAATTTTACTGGGTGGTGAAGCTGTTGCCCTGGGCGCTATCCATGCGGGCCTTTCCGGGGGATATTCCTATCCGGGGACACCGGCCTCTGAGATCATGGAGTACTTGATCAGAGCCTCAGACGGAGGGAAAAACTACGTTGCCTCATGGTCGGTCAATGAAAAGGTCGCTTTCGAGGAAGCCCTCGGCGTGTCTTACGCGGGGAAACGGGTTCTCGTCTCCATGAAACATGTGGGACTCAATGTTGCCGCCGATCCCTTTATGAACGCGGCCATCACTGGAGCCAACGGAGGCCTTGTGGTCGTCGTGGCCGATGACCCTGGCATGCACAGCTCACAGAATGAGCAGGACAGCCGCTTCTACGCCCAATTCGGACAGATCTTCTGTTTTGAGCCTTCGAACCATCAGGAGGCCTATGATATGACCAGAGAAGCATTCGATGTGTCTGAGAATATGGGTCTCCCTGTGATGATCAGGATGGTCACACGCCTTGCACACAGCCGATCCCGTGTTCAGCCCAGGCCCCCAAAAGCACAGAATCCGATCCGATACGGGGAAGGCAAAGACTGGACTCTTCTCCCAGTAAACGCCCGAAGGCGCTTCAAGCTGCTCACAGAAAAGCAAAAAGATCTCGTCCAGGCATCGGATGCCTCAGAGTTCAATTCACTTCGCATCAACACAAAAAACACCAAGCTCGGCATCATCGCATCGGGTGTAGCGTATAACTATGTGCTTGAAAATTTTCAAGAGGGTACCGAACCACCCTCTCTTCTGAAAGTAACGACTTATCCGCTCCCTGAGGGGCTTTTCGCCGAACTTGTGGATCATGTGGAGACGGTCTTGGTCGTGGAAGAAGGGTATCCGTTTATCGAGCGAAACCTCAACGGCATGTTTGGACTGTGTGAGACAAAAGTCCATGGAAAGCTGAGCGGACATCTCCCAATAACAGGGGAGCTCTCACCGGAAGTGGTGCGCCAAGGATTGGGAATCGAGCCTCTTGAACAGAGAGACATCAGCGATTTTCCCATGGCGGGAAGGCCTCCCCAGCTCTGCCAGGGTTGCGGACATCGAGATGCTTACGATGCTCTAAACAAAGCACTAGAATCTTACCCCCAGTCAAATGTCTTCAGCGACATCGGGTGTTACACACTCGGTGCTCTTCCCCCTTACAATGCCATACAGAGCTGTGTCTGCATGGGTGCCAGTGTCAGTATGGCTAAGGGGGGAGCGGAAGCGGGTGTATATCCCGCTGTGGCAGTCATCGGCGACTCGACTTTTGCTCATTCTGGGATCACTCCACTCCTTGATGCGGCAGCGGTGAACACAAACATGACGGTCATGATCTTCGATAATGCCATAGTCGCGATGACCGGAGGGCAGCCCACCTATACATCCGGCGAGAAACTGATCCGCATCATCGAGGGATTGGGTGTCAGCAAAGACCATATTCATACCATCCTTCCCCTTCCCAAGAACCTGGAAACCAATACCCGAGTCATCAAAGAAGAGCTTGAATATAAAGGATTATCAGTGATTATCGCTGCTCGCGAATGTGTCCAACACGCTCGAAAAAAGAGAGGGAGCTAAAGCCATGAAACAGGATATCATTCTTGCCGGAGTGGGAGGACAGGGGATTCTGTCCATTGCCTATGTCATCGACAACGCGGCCTTGAAGCAAGGTTTGAGCTTCAAGCAGGCCGAAGTGCACGGGATGGCGCAAAGGGGCGGTGCTGTGCAATCACATCTGCGTCTCTCGAATGACCCCATATTCAGCGATCTCATCCCCAAAGGAGGGGCGGATATGATCCTGAGTGTAGAGCCCCTTGAATCAATCCGCTATTTTGATTATCTGGCTCCGGATGGGATCGTTGTCACGAGCAGCTCTCCTTTTGTGAATATTCCGAACTACCCGGAGCTCGACGAGGTTCTTTCCAAAGTACAGAGTGTTTCCAAGAATATCATCGTCGATTCGGCAAAACTGGCGCAGGAGGCAGGCTTTGCGAGAGCACAGAACATGGTCATGCTGGGCGCGGCTTCGGCCCATCTTATCCTCCAGGAGGAGAATCTGAAGAAGTTCATCCGTGAGCTCTTTCAAGCTCGTGGA
>JAGLRY010000026.1 GCA_023135995.1 Candidatus Aminicenantota bacterium
AATAGATTCTCAGCTTCGCTCTTCCTTCCAGATTCATAATAAATTATGGCAAGAAGCATCTCTATAAAAGGAACTCCATCTGAGCACTCAACGGCTTTCTCATATTCTGCAATTGCGCCCTCTATGTTTGATTGTGCAGAATAGACCATTCCGAGATGATAGTGCGCCAAGTAAGAGTCTGGATTCATCTTTATCACTTTCTGCAATTCTTCAACCGCTCTGTCGAACTGACCGGGAAAGAAGAACGTAAGGCCTACAAATGCATTGATAAAGCTCGAGATCGGATCCAGCGCCTGGGCACGCATCGCCTCAACTATGGCCTCCTCATGCTTTTCTAAATTGGATAATAGCCAGGAATAATACATTCGCATCATTGCGGAGTTTGGGCTTAGTTCAAGGGCTTGTTTGAGTTTCTGTTCTGCTGCTTTCCAGTCCCAGTCGTGCATGGTGTGAATAAAACCCAATGCGCCATGGGCTTCGCCATTGGTGTCATCTATCTCCAGCGCTTTTTTCGCGTATGCCTTTGCCTTGGGTATAGCCTCTTTGGGGGGGACATTTCCCCAGTAAGAGAGGGCTATGTAGACTTCGAACAGCCCGTAATAAGCCATGGCATAGTTCGGGTCTTCATGGAGTGCCTGCTGGTAACAGTCGATGGCCTCATCGAATCCCCTGCCCCCGTACATTCGTATATAATGGCTTCCCTTCAAATACAAATTGTAAGCTTCCACGTTATCTGTGTCGCGTTTCAGAACTGCCGCTTTTTCTTGCTTGACAAGCTTGAGTTTCAGATTGTCCACGATCGCCATGGTGACATCATCCTGGATCGCAAAAACATCCTCCAGCTCGCGGTCATATCGGTCCGACCATAAATGATAGCCATCAGCGACGTTGATAAGTTGGGCTGTGATGCGAATCCGGTTTCCGGCTATTCGCACGCTCCCCTCCAGGACCTTCCCAACGCTTAATTTTTTGCCGATCTCACGGATATCCAAATTCTTGCCCTTGAATGAAAATGCAGAAGTCCGGGCAACCACCCTCAGGTCCTTGATCTTGGTCAATGAATTGATGATCTCTTCGGCCATGCCATCGCAAAAATATTCCTGTTCAGGATCAGCGCTCATGTTTGTAAACGGAAGCACTGCGATAGAGTTTTGGTCATCTGACATGGCCATTGTTTCCGATCGGAGCTCTTCCGCTGTCCGGATTCTTTCTGTGATGGGAATTTTTTTCTCTATCTTTGTGAGTTCGGAAAGGAGTTCTCCGGCCGCCTGGCACCTCGACATTTTATCCTTTTTCAAACACCAGAGGATGACACGACTCAGATCCTCAGACACCAGATCATTGAGTTTCCTCGGATCAGAAGGCTCTTCCATCTTATGCTTCATGGCAACGCTCAAAGCTGTGTCCCCTACAAAAGGCACCTGCCCAGTCACCATCTCAAAGAGGATCACCCCAAGAGAATAAATATCCGAACGTTGGTCAGCCTCTCTCCCTTCTGCCTGCTCGGGTGATATGTAATCCGGCGTGCCTATCATCGTTCCTGTCTGCGTGACTCCAGGAGCTTCAACCGAGCGTGCGATCCCAAAATCCGTGACCTTTGCATGGCTTTTTTTATCGATCATGATGTTCTGGGGCTTTAGATCACGATGTATAATCCCCAACTCATGCGCCTCGGCCAATCCTTCACACACCTGTTTAGCGATTGCTATGGTTTGCTCTTCTGTTAACTTCTCATTCCTTTTGATGAAGCTCTTTAGATCCTCCCCTTTGACATACTCCATTGTGATGTATGGCGTATCTTCCTGCTCATTGAGGTCGTACATCTTGCAGACATTCCTATGAGCGATCTTACGAGCCAACTTCAGTTCATTCTTAAAACGCTCTATCATCTCTTTATCAGCAGCTATGGCAGGCTTCAATATCTTCAAGGCCATCTCTTCATCCAATTTCTTATCCTTGACTCTATATACTTCTCCCATGCCTCCTTTGCCTAATTCTTGGAGGATCTCGTATCGTCCTGCAAATAAAGTGCCCAATTCTAATCTTCTAACAGAGGTTTTCAGAGTCTGGGTATGGGAGAATTGAAGTTCTTTAGAGGAGGGAAGAGG
>JAGLRY010000260.1 GCA_023135995.1 Candidatus Aminicenantota bacterium
ACAACAGTTGCCTGAGTAAGCACCACATTAATCCCTATGACCTACTATCTGATTGTGGCGGCAATCATAGGTATCATTATATTGCAGATTTTCAAAATGTAGCTTGTCTCCTTTTCCTTTATTTTGATATCAGGTTTATCTGATCGATAATTCGGAAAGTTGCTGAACGCCTACAGGCCATTGTCGAACCATCCACATTGACTGGGAAAGATCTGTCTTTATCAGGTTCGATCTTTAAAGTTTTTTTAATACGAAAAGATTCAAATCCCCAGAGTTTGGGACGGTCCATGATAGAGGAATCCCAGGCGCGTTTGAATTGACCGGGTAAACTGAGCAGCCCAAGATCTCTGATCGCGTACATATAGAAGTCTCCTGAGCCAAGCGGAACTGATTTTGCAAAAGGAAGATCAGAACCCAAGTCTCCGTTTACAATGATCATGGCTTGATAATTGCCTTGTGAAGCCTCCTTGCCGTCTACTGTTATCCTCCAGACCGTCTTTTTTCTTCCTGCCTGCTTAATTACCTTATCCAGGATGGATAACGCTGCACCAATAATAAATGGTCCTCGATCACCAAACAACTGACCCAATATACCTTTGTAATACTTGATGAAGCGGTTTTCAGTGAAATGAGGGATCCTCCCGAAGATTTCTGCTCCTCCATAACCCACGAAGTGGCGAGGCCTTACTCCTGTTTCTCCACTTACTACCTGTATTACGTCGCACTTTATAGTTCTTTTTTCGACTAGGGATGCGACAAAAACCTCTATTGCGCTCTCTATGTCGTCAGGCATTCCCAGCGTCTTTCCGATGAGATCCGCTGATCCTTTCCGAAGGAAACCAAGAGTGATGTTTTGGAGCCCAACGTTGGAATCGATGCACCCCTCGAGGACTCTATTAAATGTACCCGAACCTCCGGCCGATATTATGGTCCTCTGTCCTTTTACAACAAGCTCATGGGTTAACCTCCTAGCCTCTGCGTGGCTATCGACGGCATGAAGAAAGACGTCCTTCCTTCCATACTTTCTAAACAGGGGAACTATCCTGTTGACCTTTCCCCAGTCTCTGATTGAGCCGGATATCGTTGTAGCGATTACTTCAATCTTGTTATCATTCATGTTCAAGGTCTCTTAAGCCTAAGCCTCTGACAAATTCGATGGCTGAAACAGTTACTTTATCGATTTCCGACTCTCCATCAAGGATACGGGTCGGGATGTTGAATTCTTTCTCAATAACTTTGATTACTAAAAGGTAGCCCTCGCGCAGTTTGGCTAGCTTTTCCTCTGTTTCATGAACCTGCATCTGCTCGCCCCTGCTCTGAATTCTCTGGATAGAAACCGCAGGCGCCACATCCAGCATGATTACGGCATCTGGAAGTCTCATATGATCAAGCCTGAAGCGTTTAAGAGCAGCCAGTTCATGGAGTTTTGTAAATATGGGATCATCTTTTCTGATTCCTTTTCCTTTACCTGTGAGAATTTTTATAGCTTTTAAACAGACTTCGGCATCGAAATATTCCTCTTTGTATAATTTTGTCCATGCGGCTAAGTTAATCAAAGGACATCCATCCTGGACAATGATATTTGGTGTATACCATCTCTGCACTTCACCCATAATATGGTCCCTGAGAAGAAGTTCGGCCAGCTTTGGAATCTTGTACTGTTTCAGTGATTTTGCTCTCTTGGCATATCTACCTAATGCTTCTCTAACTTTCTCGGTAAGCAAAGGCTGAAGTTCTTTCTGGCTTTTATTCTCGTAGAATTCTAAGTTGTCACTGACCAAGCAAACACGGAAGGCATCCGAGAGTCTTTTCGATACTATTCGGGAAAGGGTGCTCTTCCCTGAACCATCGATCCCCAGCACCGCAAACGCGAATGCAGGTTCGGGGCGCTTGCGTCTCCTGTGTCTTTTCGCGGTCTCTGACTCTGACAGCTCCCGGATCATTTTTTCTAGAGATGATGTGATATCCAGAGTATCTCCCTCGAACATTTGAGGAGGGCCGATGGT
>JAGLRY010000261.1 GCA_023135995.1 Candidatus Aminicenantota bacterium
CTTCCTCCGTAACCTGGACAATTCACGAGTTGAGGTCGCTGCAAAGGCGAGGCAGTGGCCCACGAAGCTGTAGTGAACTACCGCGCGTGGGCTACAACGAAGGCTTTGTAGTGAGATTGGCTCGCCTGTAAGGTAAAAAATGTCGATTATAAAAAAAAAGAGCATAGGAAATATGCAATGCCCATATAAGCACTCCGAAAAAACAACGGAAAATTCTGATATTGGGTCATTTATGTTAAATATCGACATTTTTTATGAATAATCCAGATTAAAGGAGGGAGCATGTTATTTAACACATTGGGAAGGCGTTTCCTGTTTGGAGTGGTAGCCTTTGTCTGTGTCGCCAACCTCAGCACTCCAATAACATCCTTTGCAGACACAGAAATAGCCAAAGAGAAAAAATTTGTTCTCGAGTGGTTAAACCAGCCTCGGGTCATTGAACAATTCGGCAAAATCTCTGATTTGATCTGGTCCTACGCTGAGCTGGGCATGCAGGAGTACAAATCGTCTGCATTGCTGGCTGACACTCTGGAACAAGCCGGATTCACCGTTGAACGGGGGGCCGCCGGTATGCCCACCTGTTTTGTGGCCACCTACGGGTCCGGAGAACCCGTTATTGGATTGTTGGGTGAATTCGATGCTTTACCCATGATCTCCCAAAAGGGAAGGGTTCCGGTAAAGGATCCACTGTTGGACGGTGCTCCGGGTCACGGCTGCGGCCATAATACAATGTGTACGGCAGCCGCGGCAGCAGCCATCGCTGTAAAAAACGTGATGGATGAATATGGCTTCCCTGGAACCATTAAAGTTTTCGGCTCGCCTGCAGAGGAGACGCTCATCAGCAGGCCTTATATGATCAGGGCAGGTATTTTTGATGGAGTGGATGCTGTTATCGACAACCACAGCAGCAGTGGATTTTCGACCAGCTATGGAAAAGGCGGAAATGCGATGTTTTCTTCTGTTTTTACATTTAAAGGGAAAACGGCTCACGGTGCCTCTCCGTGGAATGCTGTAAGCGCTCTTGATGCAGTTGAGCTCATGAATATTGCCACGAACTTCCTGCGCGAGCACCTTTTTTACACCTACCGGATGCACTATGTGATCAAAGAAGGTGGTGAAGCTCCCAATGTGGTCCCGGACAGGGCGAGTGTCTGGTATTACATCCGCAACAGTGACGAGAGGGTCGAGGGAATGTATGCCAAAGTGATCAACTGTGCTAAGGCTGCAGCTTTAGCTACAGGTGCTGAACTGGAGAGCATACGCTGCTATTCTGCGATCCATCAGCGTCATGCCAACAAGGCAGCGGCTGAGCTGATCCAGAGAAACATCGAACTCGTGGGGATACCGGAATGGACTGAGGAGGAACACACCTACGCGAGAGCTCTGCAGAAAGAACTGGGCGAGGAAGAAAAAGGAATGCCGACCGAAGTGGGCGAGATCAGAGATAGCAGCCTGCATTTTGTCGGGGGAGGATCCTCTGATGTGGGGGATGTCACTCTGATCGCCCCAACAGCCACGATCCGGTTTCCGGGACAGGTCCCGGGGGCGATCGGCCATCACTGGTCTACGGTTGCCGGCAACTATGGCTCGACAGCTTGGAAGGGGCTGAATGCTGGCGCCAAAGCCATTGCGGCATCGGCCATCGACATGCTCACAAAGCCTGAGGAATTAAAGAAGCTGCGGGATGAATTCGAAGCGTATTCCAAGGATCATCCCTACAAACCGTTCCTCCCAGAAGACGCCGAACCGCCCATTGACCTGAATAAAGAGCTGATGGATAAGTGGCGCCCACTCATGGAGAAGTATTATCTCAAACACCAATAATCACCGCGCTGTCATCTTCGACCTCGATGGGACTCTCCTGGATACCATCGATGATCTGGCGGATTCTATGAACAAAGCCCTGAGCGATCTGGGATTTCCCGTTCACGACACCGAATTTTACAAGGAGACGGTTGGTGATGGCCTTCCCAAACTGGTGGAACGTGTTCTGCCCGAAGATCATCGAGATGAGAGCACCATAAAGCGCTGCATTGCAGACATGGAAGAGGAATACCAGAATCGCTGGGACAGAAAGACCCGCCCTTATGATGGTATCTTGGAGCTCCTTGCCGCCTTGGATAAACGCGGGATCAAAATGAATGTCCTTTCGAATAAGCTCGAGAAATACACCCAGCTGGCTGTTCAGCATTACTTTCCTCAATTCCCCTTTGGGTACATTAGGGGGGCTTCTCCCTCCATCCCCAGAAAACCTGACCCAGCGTGTGCACTCCTCATAGCCAAAGGATTGAACATCGATCCCCGACATTTCGTTTTTATAGGGGATACAAACACCGATATGAAGACAGCCTTTGCTGCTGGTATGTTTCCGGTGGGCGCTCTTTGGGGCTTCCGGGATAAAAATGAGCTAGAGGAGAGCGGCGCCAAAGCCGTCATCAACTATCCTCTCGAGCTATTGGAATATTTTGATTAGGTGGCAGTGCCTACCACTCCAAACATTGGAATTTCCCGTATGCTTTTGATATGATTTCAAGTTAAGAAAGATCCAAACAAGATTTTGACTTATCGGAAAGGAGTTACAGATATGATCAGGACAAAAAGCGATATGCGTAGAGATTGGAAACCCTTCGGGTTGATTTTATTGTTGTTATCGGCATCTGTCAGTGTAAGCGCTGTCCGGACAGAAAAGCCCGTACTTCATGGACGGCACTGGGTGGCCATCACTGGAAAACCCCTGGCCGCAACAGCAGGTGCTAAGATCTTCGAGCGAGGCGGCAACGCTGTGGATGCAGCCTGTTCCATGCTAGCGGCCACAAGCACCATGTGGGATGTTCTTGGCTGGGGCGGTGAGACCCAGGTCTTGATCTACAATCCCAACAATAAAAAGGTCTATGGCGTGAATGCTTTAGGTGTCGCTCCCACCGGAGCCACACCTGAATATTTCAAAGAGAAGGGTCTGGAATATCCTCCAGAATACGGGCCATTAGCCGCTGTAACCCCTGGAACACCCGGAGGATTGATGGTCATGTTGGCTGAATTCGGCACTATGAGCCTCAAGGATGTTCTCCAGCCCTCCATGGAGATGGCCGAGGGATATCCCATCGAGAAACAGGCCGCAGACCGCATCGAAAGAGACAAGGAAAGAATCAAGGAGTGGCCCTATTCCAAAAAAGTATTTTTGCCCCATCTCACCGAAGAAGAGAGAGAGGCCCCCTATCCCGGTGAGATCTTCCGGCAGCCCGAATTGCTGGAGACTCTACAAAAGCTCGTCGAAGAAGAGCAAAAAGCTCTGGAGGAGGGGAAGACCAGAAAAGAGGCTATTTATGCCGCATATGACCGCTTCTACATAGGAGATATTGCAGAGGAGTTCGTGCGCGGTTGTCAGGAACAAGGCGGTCTTATCACCGTGGAAGACATGGCAAACTGGCAGGTTCATCTTGAAGAGCCGGTGAAAACAACTTACAAAGACATCGAAGTCTACAAGCTGACCCACTGGGTTCAGGGACCGGTTATGCTTCAGATGCTGAATATGCTGGAGACCTTTGATCTGCAAAGGTTGGACTTTAACAGCGTGAATTATATCCATATTCTCTACCAGGTGATGAATCTGGCTTATGCTGACCGGGATTTCTACTACGGCGACCCATACTTTCCGCCCGAAGAGCCCATCAAAGGATTGCTTTCGAAAGAGTATGCCAGAGAGAGAGTGAAACAGATCGACCGAAACATGAACGATCCTGATGCTAAGCCTGGCGATCCCTATCCCTTTGAAGGCAAGGAAAATCCATTCCAGGATCTGTTGGAGAGATGGTCCAATGTGGGACAAACTCAGGAGAATATGAGTGCCCAGCAATGGGAACAATTCGAAGAGGCTTTCCTGGCCGGAACCACATCCATCCAGGCGTGTGACAAGGAAGGCTGGATCGTTTCGGCTACGCCCTCAGGAGCTTGGATTCCTGCCTGTATTGCCGGCAAAACCGGTATCGGTATGAGCCAGCGCATGCAGAGCTTCGTTCTCGACAGAGAGAAAAATCCCTTCAACGTCGTAGAGCCGGGAAAGAGACCTCGCGCGACATTGACGCCGGGCCTAGCCATCAAGGATGGCAAACCCTATCTGTCCTTTGCTGTCCAGGGTGGTGATACACAAGATCAGAATCTGGTGCAGTTTTTCCTGAATATGGTCGAATTCGGCATGAATGTCCAGGAGGCCTGTGAAGCCCCCAACATCGTGAGTTATCAGATGCAGAGTTCTTTTGGGAATCATGAGGCTCGGCCTGGACGACTCACGCTGAATGCCTCCACTCCACAGAAAGTCAGAGAAAATCTTGCGCTGATGGGTTATGAGATCGATATCCGGTCCCACACATCTGGTCCGATCAATGCGATCTTCTATGACTGGAAGCATAAAACATTTTGGGGGGGATCTAGCAATCACGGCGAAGACTACGGGATCGCTTGGTAGCTTTCTACTTAGCAGCTGAAGCGGTGAGGGACAAGACCATTATATATGCCTGGCCCGCTTTGACATAATGTCAACGGCCTTGTCTGATATCGGTGAAACGGAGATAAACATCGGCTCTGAAGAACTCATCACGAACATACTGGAAGATCTGAAGCCACATATCGATGAAGAATATAAAATCCAGTGCAGGGACCGATTCAAGATCGATGTCAGCCACTCGCTGGGTGTCAGAACTTCACCGCTGAGGGAAATTGCCGTCGCGTATTACAGGAGGATCAAATCCCTCGGGATCGATCGCATATCACAAATCTGTGAAGACATGCTTGAAACTCAGATCAAAGAGCTCAGAGGCATTACCTTCCAATGGGGATACATGTGCCGGGATGATTATGAGCCAAAGCATTTCAAGGTCTTTGAAAGATGGCTCGAGGTTTATGTCAAGGACTGGGGAGACTGCGATGGCCTCTGTATCAACGCTCTGGGAGTTTTTTTGTACAAGTTCCCTGAATCTATTCCTCAGGTTAAGGGGTGGACTCGATCCCCGAACCGTTGGAAAAGGCGAGCATCTGCAGTCATCCTCATCTATTCTTTGAGAAGAGGGAAGTATTTTGAGCATGCTCTCGATGTGGCTGACAAGCTTCTCCTAGACCAGGACGACATGGTCCAGAAAGGATATGGCTGGATGCTGAAAGAGGCGACCAAGCTTTACGCCGGAGATGTCTTTGATTATGTCATGGCAAACAAAACGATCATGCCAAGGACATCCCTTCGTTACGCCATAGAAAAATTGCCAGAACAACAGCGAAAAGATGCTATGCGGAGAGATTGAACGGGGTCGCCTCGGCTACTGACGAATCCGCTTGCCTGACTGTATCTTGCTTTTCGGTTGGGAATTCTGATATAAAGAATCCAGTGGACCGATCCCATTTATTTTCAATCCAAAACTTGTCTGATAAGACTAAATATATGATTGATGATCTAAGGAGGCAGATGTGAACAATCACAGATTGGCTTATAAAATTTTGATTCTGATCGGCATTTTGCCCTTAGCTTTCACTCTGATTCTTTTTTCTTTCCAAGAAGGCGAGCGTGAGATCATAACGCCACGATCTGTGGAAGGCGAGGGAGTCTATACCAACTCTGTGCGACTTCTCATCGATGGACAGTCGCCTCCAGAAGGCAGTGCTTGGAATTTAGAGCACAACATCTTTTGGCAACGAACGGATACTTACTTTATCCTTGACCTGGGAGGGGACTTCACTGTTTTTGGACTCCTTCTTCAAGTGGATGGAAATGATGATTACAATATCGACTACTCCTTGGATGGCATAGATTATATCCTGCTGGTGCAGATCCGGGAAGATCATGGGGATATTGTTGCAGGAATGGACACGATGAGCACTGTCCCGGGCGATCCCCATTTTGTAGCGGACTTGGAGTTTGAGCCTGTATCCACTAGGTTTATCAAGGTGACTGCCGTAGCTGGAGATTCCCAGTTTGCGTTGTCTGAGATCCAGGTCTTCGGAGAACGGGGAGCGGTCACTGAAACTCCTGAGGAAGAGAGCAAAATCGTTCGCCCAGCTCGGATCATGAGCACAGGAGAGTTCAAAAATGATGCGAATTTGATCATAGATGGCAGGATCCCTTTTGAAGGGAGTGGTTGGAACGAAACGCAGAATATTTTCTGGGAGGACCCTGAGGTTTCGTTCGTCATCGACCTTGGTAACATCTATGAGGTCACAGGGATCGTGGTCCAGGTGGATACCAATGATGATTACAGGATCGAATATTCGGTCAATGGTGAGGATTATGTCATCCTCACAGAGATATTGGGAAGTGATGGAGAGGTTTTGGAAGGGATGGACACTATGAGCTCTATCCCAGGGCATCCGGAGTACGTTGAGGACCTAGAGTTTTTTCCGTTGAGGGCGCGTTATTTAAGGATTTTTGCGACGGATGGGGACAATCAGTTTGCCCTATCAGAGTTTCAGATCTTTGGCTACCGGTCTTCCGAATGAGTGAGTCCAGTTTGACTCGGCACACCCGTTTTCTTCGTTTATATAATGCTTTTTGAGTGACATCCCATTTTTTGCCTGGATTATTCACGAGTCGAGATTGCTGCAAAGGCAAGGCAGTGGCCCACGAAGCTGTAGTGAACTACCGCAAGTGGGCTACAACGAAGGCTTTGTAGTGAGATCGGCTCGCCCGAAGGGTAAAAAATGTCGATAATAAAAATGAAGGCTATGAAAACGGAATTCGCAGATTGGTTTGTCGGAAGAATAAAGTAAATTATTAAAATTGCTTTAGTTATATTAAGTATCGACATTTTTTATGAATAATTCAGGTAGAGATAGGGTACACTTATGGCTAGTTGGGACACTCGGATATCATTCATCACGGATTTAGAAATGTTTACTCTTTTCACAGATTCCCTGGACAGCAGGTGCTTAATTTGATAAAAATGACAGGTTAAATCGAGAAATAGAGTGACAGTTAGGATGTACAAATGAAAAATGATGTGTACGCAAAGTTGGCAGCCCATCTGGATAACCTTCCCGGAGGGTATCCCTCTACGGAGAACGGTGTCGAGCTGAGGATTCTCCGCCGTCTCTTCACACCTGAAGAGGCAGAAATGACATTGCACTTGAGTGTGCTTCCTGAACAGGCGAAAGTCATCGCCCGGCGGGCAAAACTCTCTGTCGAAAAAACCACAACCCGACTTGAGGAGATGTATCAAAAAGGGCTTATTCTTAAAATCAAAAGGGAAGGACGTCCTGTCCTGTATATGGCACTCCAGTTTGCCATCGGAATATGGGAATGTCACGTAAATGACCTGGATCCCGAACTGGCCAAAGATGTGGGGGAGTACATCCCCACTCTTTTCAATACCGATACCTGGAAAAAAGCACCGCAATTGAGGACAGTCCCAGTCAATAAGAGTATCGATCACAAACTTGAGATCCTCCCTTACGAAAATGTGGAAGAGCTCGTCAAAGCACAGGATAATTTCCTGGTAGCGCCCTGTATATGTCGGAAGGAAAAGAAGTTGCTGGACGAAGGATGTGAAAAACCCGAAGAGAGTTGCTTGGTTTTTGGACGTGGCGCAGACCTCTACAACGACAGGGGGATCGGTCGATATATCGATCAAGAGGAAGCTTTGGATATCTTAAAAAAGGCGGATGATGCGGGTTTGGTTCTTCAGCCCAGCAATTCAAAGGACATCGTCAATATCTGCTGCTGTTGTGGATGTTGCTGCGGAGTGCTCAGGACCATCAAACAACACCCTAAACCTGCGACAATCGTCTCTACGCCGTTTATCTGTGCAGCGGAACCAGAAACCTGTATAGGTTGTGGCGTTTGTGTCCAGCGCTGTCAAATGGATGCGCTAGGCCTAGAAGAGGATAGAGTCGTCCTCGACCTCGATCGATGTATCGGGTGCGGGATTTGTGTAACTACATGTCTCACTGAGTCTCTTTGTCTTGTCCGTAAACCCGAATCCGAACAGAAGGATGTGCCAAAAACATTCCGGGATACGATGATTCACCTCTTAAAAGTACGCGGTAAACTCAAACCGTCCTGGGTCGCTAGCACTTTGCTCAAATCGAAAATCGACAGGATCAAAACGAGAACGTAGAAGTATTTTATTCCCATGACTATAAGCACAAAACTGAGTATTTATACACTTTACCTCTTTTTTGTGCCTTTTTTCTGAAAATAACCCCTGTAACAGAGGATCCACTGGTCTGGATCGAAGAGGACATCAGAAGGGGGCTCTGCAAACGATAATTCGTAGGCATTCACTCTTTCATCAACCCATACGGTCCTTTTCACAGTTGCTGAGGGGAGAACGACCTGGAGTTCGATAGGCATAGAGTAAAGAGAATAGGCCTCCTGGGTTTGCTTTATGATGACTCTCACTGTATTTGGACCGGAATGTCCCCAGGAATATTCATACCGTGGGTAGCCGGGTTCATAGATCCACTGGTCGAAAAACCAATCCAGGTCTGCTTCATAGATCTCCTCGCAGACAGACTTGAAGTCGTCTGTTGTTACGATATCGTATGCGTATCTCTGGGCGTATGTTTCAAGGATTTTCCAGAAATTGTCCTCCCCCACAACAAACCTCAACATGTGCAGGACCCATGCGCCTTTTTCGTATTCGATGGCAGAGAAGAGATAGCCCTGAGGGGGGTCGTAGATCGCATGATGGGGGCCGGAGTATCTTTCAAAGAGGATGGACCTGAAATCTTGCATTCTGGCCTTGAGGCCGGCCATTCCATAGAGATGTTCCCACCACAGCGCATCGGAATACGTGGCGAATCCCTCGTTCAGCCAGATTTCCGGCCAGTCTGCCAGGGTGACCAGATCCCCCCACCACTGGTGGGCCAGCTCGTGAGCGATGAGCCAATCATACGACTGCTCTCCATTGATAACTCTGGCCGGAAAGGAGGTGCAGGTCTGATGTTCCATCGCTGTTCCTCCCGGGATGAGAGCCATTCCATATTTTTCTCCAAGAAAAGGGTATTCTCCAAAAACTTCCGAATAGAATTCGATTTGGGGAACTGTGTTGGCAAAGTCTGTTTTAGCATGTTCGAGCAGTTCCGGATAGACATAGTAAACAACTTCCATCTCTTCTGGCCCAGCAGCGTAGGTGTGTGAAAATGTCACGTAGTTCGTGGCTGCCACTGAGATGAGATAGGTTGCGATCGGATAGCTGACCTGCCAGGTGTATGTCACGGTATTGTCAGAGTTTGTCTTGACTTCGATCAGCGTCCCATTGGATGCGGCCATCATTTCTGAAGGTATGGTTATATTGAGCTCAGCCGTTGCCTTATCTGAAGGATGATCGTAACAGGGAAACCAATTTCTGGCGTCGCTGGGCTCGTCCAAGCTATAGATGATCGGTGCACTTCCATGATAGTCATAATAGAGGCCTGAGGTAGGGAATCCAGAATAGCTGATTTCTACCTTAAAGGATTCCCCTTTATTATAGGTTTTTGTAAAGAAAATGGAGAGCAGGTTGTCCTGATGGCTAAAAGAGAGACTGCGCTGGTCCTGTTTGACTCCGGTCACTGTCATGGTGTTCGCAAGGTTGAGAGTGATCGTATTCAAACCCTGGATCGAACTTTCTCCATTTATAATCGCTTTTCCCTGTATGCTGCGAGCATCGAAGTCGATATTCCAGTCGAATTCATAGTGGATGACATCGAAATCGTGCTCTTCAGCCGTCTGTTCCAGATACCGTAAATCATATTTTAATCCCGATTGGCTCCGAGGAATGTCCTGACCGAATGCACCACTTATTCCCAGAAGAAGGATGAATATCCATAGAAATTTAGTTTTTTTATCCATAAATTTAGTATAACACAGGAGTTGCGCAGCGGCTTGATTTATTGTAATTTAGATGGGCAAACAAGAAGGATAAAAGGCTGAGGGTTCAGGGGCGATTTTGCTGGTCTAAACGTGCGGTGTCTATAAAAGAGGAGAACCAAAATGGATGATCCTAGCCGAATTCAGCAAAAAGCCAAAAAATACATCCCTGGAGGATTTTCAACCGAGAGCAAAAGAACGGATGCCCTTTTTGGGTCCGAGTTTGGGCCAGCATACTTCAAGACTGCAGAGGGAGCGGAACTCACCGATTATGAGGGGAATCGCTATATCGATTTTGGGATGGCTCTGGGGGCTTGCACTCTCGGTTACAATAATCCTGTCGTCGCAGAAGCCATACAGAACGAACTCAAAAACGGCATTGTCACCACGTTGTCTTCGCCTCTGGAACCCATACTGGCTGAGTTGATCGTGGATATGTTTCCGTCGATCGAACAGGTCCGCTTTCTCAAAACAGGAGCCGAAGCCTGCAGCGCTGCCATCCGACTGTCTAGAGCGTACACCTACCGCGAATATATTCTCATGTCGGGGTATTTTGGATGGCATGATTGGAGCAATAAAGATGCCGGCGTGCCCATCGCTACCCGTAATCTTTGTATCGAGTTTCTCTTCAATGATTCCTCTGATTTTCTGGATAAGTTCAACAACCTTCCCGAATATCCGGCTGCCGTCATTCTGGAGCCTGTCGTGCATGAGGCGCCCAAAAGGGAATTCCTTAAGACGATCCGTGATATCTGCACAAAGTGCGGAATAGTCCTGATCCTCGATGAGATGAAGACCGGAGCTCGATTGGGCCCTGGAGGCGCTCAGGAGTACTATAATTTTCTACCGGATCTCACTGTCATCGGAAAAGGAATAGCTGGAGGAATGCCTTTAGCTGCCATAGGGGGGAAGAAAGAGATCATGGACTCTTGGCGCAAGTTGTGGATATGCTCCACACTCGCCGGAGAAGCCCTTAGCCTTGCCGCAGCCATTGCGACGCTCAAATTTTTCAAAGAGAATCGCGTTCATGAGCATATAGAGAAGATGGGAACACACCTTTATAATGGTTTCAAAAGAATTGCCAGAGATTTTCCCAGGATCACTGAAGTCTCCGGGATCCCCCAGATGACTATGATCAGACTTCAAAGAGATATGCCCAATTTGAAGCACTTCGAGGCTGAATTGTTTACAGAAGTGTTAACGTCCGGTTTTATCCTTAGAAGGAATGGATACAACTACGTGTCTTATGCCCATACGGAAAAACATATTCGCGATTGTCTGAATGTGCTTCATTCGGCCTTTGAACGTATCTCCAAACAAACTTAGCCTGAATTATTTATAAAAACTGCCGATACACTTGCATTAAAAAGACTCTAATTCTTATTATCGGCATTTTTTATGAATAGTTCAGGTCAGATAACGTTTCACAACAATAAATATCGCGATTTAAATAAATGATGATATGATGAGGAGATATGTGGGAATATGCCATCTTTTTAATCGCGTCGTTTCTTGCAGCTACGGGTGCGACTCTTGCGGGATTTGGTAGCTCGGCGTTGTTGATTCCTGTAGCCTTCTCTTTCTTCGATTTGAGGATTGCTATTTTTTTAGTTGCGTGTTTTCATCTGTTCAACAATCTGTTCAAGATCCGTCTGTTTTGGGAGAAGATCGATTTTAAGACATTTCTCCATTTTGGGATCCCGAGCATTTGTTTTTCTTTTGGCGGTGCCGCCCTTATTGCCATATTACCTCTGGATGTGATCAGCAAGATCTTGGCCGTTTTTTTGATCGTATACGCCATTTACTCTTTGTTCAAGCCTAAACTCGCAATCAAGAAGAGCTTGGGCACAGCTGTACTGGGAGGAAGCCTGTCAGGATTTTTTGCCGGGCTCATCGGATTGGGAGGAGCGATACGATCGTCCTTCCTGGTGGCGTTTGATCTCCCCAAAGAAGTCTATGTCGCAACTTCAGCCATGATCGCAGTGGTTATCGATTTCACTCGGATTCCCACATATATTTTTACTGGGTCTGTCCAGACAAGTTCTGATCTTTTCCTCATTCCCTTCTTGATTGTCTCCGC
>JAGLRY010000262.1 GCA_023135995.1 Candidatus Aminicenantota bacterium
AAGACGGATGATTTTATTGCTGTGGCTGAAGAGGAAAGCGGCCAGGACCTTGGATGGTTTTTTGATCAATTTCTGAGAAGTCCGGATAAACTGGATTATGCCATCGGGAGGCTTAGGTCCAGTGAGATAAAGGAACCGGAAGGCATATTCCAGGGAGAGCTCAAAACTGTCGCTGACAAAGGGGATGAAGAGCGGGAAAAGGTCTACAAGAATGAAGTGGTTGTCGTTCGAAAAGGAGAGCTCATTTTCCCACAAGAGATCCTCATCGTCTTTGAGGACGGTGAGGAAGTCCGGGAGGAATGGGATGGTAGAGACAGGTGGACACGATTCGCTTATTATAAGCCTGTTCAGCTTAGGTCGGCCCAGCTCGACCCTGAAAAGAAGATTCTTCTCGATATTAATCACCTGAATAATTCCCTGACCAGAAAGCCGGACAGAATCTCGCCGCTCAAATGCGCACTGGATATAATGCTCAAATTCCAGAAATTACTCACTGTGATCTCTATGGAGTGAAGGAGAGGACGATGAAAGTATTAAGCAGCTATGGAAACGGAGTTAAGAGGGCATTTTTAGAACCCAAGATGGTCGTTGTTTTATGGCTGGTGAATTTTGTGTCCGCCTCGGTCATCTTTTTCCTATTCTCGGGATATTTAAGCGATGTCATCGGAAACAGGTTGGTTGCAGCCAATTTTCTCAAAGGGTTTGATTTTGAAACATTCTTCGAGTTGATCATTCACGAAGGTGAGGCCTTGCATTGGATCCTGTATGTGGCGTTTATCCTGGCTTTCCTGTATTACTTTGTCTCTCTCTTTCTTCATGGAGGAATTCTCTCTGTGCTGAAAGGCTGGGGGATAACAGGAGAGAGGGAAAGCCGGGATCTGCGATTCGCACCCGTCTTCTTTCAGGGAGCAGGGAAGTATTTTGGCCGGTTCTTCCGCTTGACTATTTATTCGTTCCTCCTTTGGCTTGTTTTTGGCATTGTCTATTTTCTATTAAATCTGCTCATGAAACTCCTTACTGCGGGCGGGACAAATGAACCTGCCATGTACTATCTCTTCTGGGTGCGTGTGGTCATCATCCTATTCCTCTATTTTCTGATCCGGATGATATGTGACTACGCACGGATCAGGATCGTTGCGGAAGATTCGAGGGCAGTATTCGGATCGCTCATCCAGGCATTCAAATTTGTGTTCCGGAGCTTTTTTAAGACATTGATACTTTACTACTTGATATTGTTAACGGGCCTGGCCATCTTTGGGATTTATTGGGTTGTGCAAAAAATGGTGCCCACACAAACGCTGCTGCCTATTCTGATCGCTTTCCTGATCGGGCAGATCTTCATACTCAGCCGGGGATGGCTCAAGATCGCTCTCCAGGCCGCTCAGCTTCATTTCTATACATATAAAAAGTAGACATTATCGATCTCATGCTCAACATTGCCTGAATTCTAGAGTTTGAAGAGTATTTTTTGATAGAATAATCAGCCGCAGGACTATGCAGGAAGGAAGCAAAAAAGCCGTTATCGCAGCGTTGCTCGGGAATGCGGCCATTGCTATATGTAAGTTCGTTGCGGCGTTATTCAGCGGGTCTGCATCCATGCTTGCTGAGGCCTATCACTCCACATCTGATACATTCAACCAGGTGCTTCTCCTCTACGGTCTCAAAAAGAGCAAAAAACCTCCGGATAAACTTCACCCTTTTGGCCATGGCAAAGAGCAGTTTTTCTGGTCTTTTATGGTAGCGATCATCCTGTTCGGGATAGCCGGTGTGCTCTCGGTGAGAGAGGGATACCACAAGCTTCAGCATCCAGAACCCATAAGTTATCTCGGTCTTATGTACGCGGTTCTCGGTGTGAGCGTGTTTTTTGAGACCATTGCACTGAGAATAGCCATCAAGAGTATCAAAGCCGAAATGAAAGCAGAGCAACATAAGAATTTTTTTACGGCCATCAAACACAGCAAAGATCCGACCACAATGACGGTTCTTTTTGAGGATTCTCTAGCACTCATGGGGCTTTTGATCGCATTCGTTGCCATCACTTTAGTTCACTTTACGGGAAACTTGGCCATCGATGCCATTGCCTCCATTTCCATCGGGGTGCTGCTCATGGTTTTTGCCCTGTTTCTTGCGAATGAAACAAAAAAAATGTTGGTTGGCGAAGCTGTGACGCCGCATAAAAGGGAGCAGATCCTCGGATGCCTGGAATCTTATGACGAGGTGAATAGGGTTGTCAGCTTGAAGACCATGCACCTCAGCCCGGATGAAGTGATAGTCGCTGCTGAGATCAATTATCGGAGCGATATCACTGTGGGTGAGCTAGAAATCCTGAATGACAGGATCGAAAAGAGCATTAAGGAAGTCATCCCCAACGCCAAGGTCTATCTAGAGGCAGAAAACAAATAAACTAACTCAAAAGCCGAGAGTGATCACAACGAGTAAGACACGATGAATTATCTGTCACTTGTCTATCAATTTCTCATTGGAGGAGTGATATTTGCCGCCGGTGTGTTTTTTCCCTGGTCCTCCAGAGATTATTCATGGAAAAAAAGAGAGGATCGGCTGACTCTCATCTACATGATCGCAGGTTTTTTCTTATATTGTGTGTTCCAGACACTTTGGCATTTCCGCGCAATGGGGAAGATCTAGATGGATACTGCTGCGGTTGTGGGCACCCGGTTGGATTATTTCGTCATCCTCCTGTATTTTGTCCTCATCTTCAGTTTTGGGTTTGTTTTCGCAAGGTTCACACGATCGACCAAAGACTTCTTTTTCGGCGGACAGCGTTTTTCCTGGTGGTTGATCACTTTCAGCTGCGTCGCCTCTGTTGTGGGATCTTACAGTTTCGTTAAATACTCTGCCGCCGGTTTCAGGTATGGGATGTCCTCATCCATGACCTATCTCAATGATTGGATCGTGATGGGATTTTTGTTGTTGGGCTGGCTCCCCATACTCTATTTCGGCAGAATCGGGTCTGTTCCCGATTATTTTAAAAAAAGATTCGACGGCCGGACAGCCGTGATGGCGACCATAATCGTCCTCCTGTACATGGTGGGCTACATCGGCATCAACCTTTACACTATGGGGATCGCTCTCAACGCCATGTTGGGCACAGATATCTTCCTGTCGGCAGTTGTCGTTGCGGTTGTTTGTGCCGTGTATGTGACTATCGGCGGACAGACCTCTGTGATCATGACCGACCTTGCCCAGGGTATTATCCTCTTGATCGGTGGATTTCTGTTGTTTTTTTTAGGGCTCCATGTGCTCGGAGGCTGGGAGGCATTTTGGTCTGGATTGCCTGTTTTGCATCGCCTGCCCTTTGCAAAATTTAACGAGCCGCACGAGTTCCATTTTGTGGGGATTTTCTGGCAAGACGGTATTGCCAATACTTTTGCCCTCTACATGATGAATCAGGGATTTATCTTGCGATTTTTATCTCTAAAAAGTGTTAAGGAGATCAAAAAAACATTCCTTTCTCTGGTCCTTGTCCTAATGCCCCTGGCAGCCTTTGCCGTCTCCAATGCCGGATGGTTGGGGAGAGCTATGGTTTCTCAGGGAGTACTTCCTTCTGGTGTCGATGCCAATCAGATCTTTGTCCGTGTCGCCAACACAGTCTGTCAGCCAGGGGTGTTCGGTTTTGTGATGGCAGCGTTGACGGCAGCTCTTATGTCGACGATCGATACACTCATAAACGCGGTGTCTGCGGTCGCTGTGAATGATGTGTACAAGCCCTATGTAGCTCCAAATGCATCTGATAAGCATCATCTTCGAGTGGCTCGAATCGTTTCTTTCTCAGCTGCGTTGCTGGGTATTGCCCTTGTGCCCGTCTTTGCATCATTCAAATCCATTTACGTGGCCCATGGCTCCTTTACGGCAAGCATCACGCCCCCTATGGTTATCACGATCGTCCTGGGTGCGTACTGGAAAAGATTCACTTCATCAGCGGCCTTCTGGACTCTTTTTGGAGGGACTGTGATGGTCGTTTTGTCGATCGCCTGGCCCGTGCTCATCACACCGTTTTCGCACGGAGTAGATCCTTCCGGAGGATTTAAATACATGCGCGCGTTGTTTGGATTGGCGGCAAGCGGCATCATAGCCGTTCTTGTGAGTTATTTGACAAAAGCGAAATCTGCGAAGGCGATAGAAGGATTAGTGGTGGGAACTCTGGATAAAGCCAAGGAAAAATACAAGGGGGCACCAGCCAATGAGGTCGAAGGAAAAAAAGTGGCTGTTTTACTTAGCGTCAG
>JAGLRY010000263.1 GCA_023135995.1 Candidatus Aminicenantota bacterium
AACCTTGTCGTCGATCGGAAACACCGGATTGAGAAGATCATTTAACCTGAATAATCCAGGTTAAATAAGATGAGCTATTCCGTTTTGCGTTTTAAGTCATGTTAAACTGGTATAGAATATAAAAACAGGGGATCGGACGTGCAACATACAATATTATATTTGATGAAAGGGAAAGTGATCCTCATTATGATATTGAGTGTGATGCTGTGCATACTATGCACTCAGAAAGATAAAGGGGACTTTGTCGTTATGGCTCACCGAGGAGGCTCAGCCGCGGCTCCGGAAAACACGCTCATAGCGTACAAAAAAGCCATTGAGATGGGAGCCGATTATGCAGAATTGGATGTCCGGCAAACCAAAGACGGCGCGATCGTCCTGATGCATGATAAAACTGTCCACAGAACCACAGGTGTGAAGGGTTTTGTTTGGGATCTGACTCTCGAAGAATTGAAACAGTTGGAAGCGGGCTCTTGGTTTGGGAAAGAATTCAGGGGAGAGCCGATTCCAACTCTAGAGGAGGTGATTCGCCTGGCGAAAGGACGGATGAAGCTGAACATCGAGGTCAAAATCTCAGAAAATGAGCCTGGGATCGCACAGAAAGTGGTCGACATCGTCCGTTCCGAGGATTTTAGCAGGGATTGTCTGATCACATCCTTTGATATGGAAACGGTGAAAACATTCAAGGAGATCGCTCCGGATTTAGAGACCGGGTTAATTTTTGATAAAGAGTATCACTCAGATGTTTTCGAAGGTGGCTGGGATGTTCTGAGTACTAATCACGAACTTGTGGATGCTGAGTTTGTCCGCCATGCGAAGGACAACGGAAAAAAGATCTACGCCTGGACAGTGAATGAACGGGAAGAGATGCTCCGGTTAATCGGTCTTGGGGTAGATGGGATCCTCACCGATAAACCCGATCTCCTAAAATCTGTGCTGGCGGAAGTTCAATAGACTTCGGAATCGCTCTGGCGAGTACGTTTCATGAGAATTACAAATTTAGAATAATCAAAATTTAAGTTTACACATTTGTAAAGTCGAGTCCATTCCTTAACACGGGCTTGAAATATATACATTTAACGATGTTTAATGAAGCTTGTTCGTCTATAAGTTTGACATAAGAATTTTCTTTCTGATATAAGTGAGTACAGATTCGGAGGGGAATACATAAGGATAAAGTCTCTCTTTATGAGAAAAAATCATCGCATTGCGATGTCGCTTCTCCGTGATCTCGAATGTGGGATATGAAAGTTCCATGAAACAACAGCTCATGGGATATTGTCATGTCTCTTGGAAATAATATATGATAAAAATAAGGAACAGCGAGGATATTCTCTGCAAGAAAGGGTGAAAGGATGAACCTGTGATGATCAAGACCCCGCGCACATCCAGACGCGAATTTCTTAAAGTTGGTTTTGCGGGAATCGCCGGGGCTTCGATTCTGACAAGATGCTCAAGCAATCAGACGAACCCGGGGAATCAGTCAAAAGATCGAAAGATCGTGTTTCGTACTCTGGGCCGGACGGGCCTCCGCCTTCCCGTTGTCAGCATGGGGTCCTGCTATGCGATCGACCTCGTCCGAACGGCTCTGGACGAAGGGATCGTCTACATCCACACCTCCAGCGGATACTCCGAACGGAACCACGAGCGGCTTCTGGGGGATGTGTTCCGGAACCGTCCCCGGGATTCCTTTGTCATCGGAACAAGTCCCGATCTTCCCTACGATTTCGGAAGGGGCGGCCGGTCCCTGGATCTGGGATTGAATGCCGATCCCGATCTTATCCTGGAGTCCATCGAAGGGAGCCTCCAGCGCCTCAACCTCGAGTTTGTCGACATCTATTATCTCCTCTCTATCGGCCGTGCCGAAACCGCATGCCATGAGCCCTAC
>JAGLRY010000264.1 GCA_023135995.1 Candidatus Aminicenantota bacterium
CCTCGGATGTTCTCTGGGAGATCTATGAAGAGCTCTCAGAACTTGTTCGTTTCGAAAAGGACAGTTTTATAAAGGGCGAATTCCATGTCAATCTGGATGGGAATGATGAAAACAAGGAAGAGCACATTGTCGTGTTGAATCATTTCGCTTCGGGGCGAGAAAAGATGCTTCTTCAGGTGACATACTTTGAGTCCCGAAGAAAGAACAGTCCTGTTAAGTATGCCAAGTATGTCAGAGAGATCCAATGTTGTATCCTTGACGAGCGGATTGAGATTGAAAGGTGTGATTACAACGAGGCAGAGATCAATTCTATATTACCAAGAATTTTAAAAGGCATGCGGGACAAGAAAAAGATTCTTGATCTTATCGGTTAACTGCCCTCGTATCTCTGAGATATAAAAAATGCTGGCTGATTGGGGAATAAAGCAAAGGGGGTTTGAAGGAGGACTCAATCTCTGCCAGCCAGCCAACCGAGATTGATCTGAAAATATTATAACACAGATTTTATCGATTTCATAGGATTAATAAGAAAATATATATTTTTTTATCCCTCATGCTTTGGATTGACCCTGCGATTCCTCTGTGTTATTAGTTGGTCCAGCAGGTCAGAGAAAATCAAGATCTCAGGGAGGTATGCTATGGATTTAAGATTATACCGCAAGCCAATGTTGCGAGCCTTTATCCCGATTTTTTTCTTTTTGAGCGCTTCGCTTCTTCTGGCTCAGGAAAAGTTGGATGCCAAAGCTCATTATGATAAAGCGGAATACATGGTGGCGATGCGGGATGGAGTCAAACTCTACACCCAAGTTTACACGCCCAAAGATAAAACTCAGGATTACCCAATCATCCTTTTTAGAACTCCCTATTCTGTCCGGTATTACGGACCTAAACATTTCCGGCGTGTTTTTTTCAATGAAGCATACACTCGAGAAGGCTTTATTTTTATATACCAAGATGTCCGAGGAAAGTTTAGATCCGAGGGAGATTTCATCGTGATGAAGCCCCACAAAACAGTCAAAGAGGGCCCTGACGATGTCGATGAAAGCAGCGATACCTACGACACGATCGAGTGGCTGCTCGAAAATATCCCCAATCACAACGGACGTGTCGGACAAATGGGTATTTCCTATCCGGGGTGGCAGACAGCCATGGGGATGATCGATGCTCATCCGGCACTCAAAGCCTCTTCCCCTCAAGCTTCACCGTCGGACATGTGGATCGGGGACGATTTCCATCACAATGGAGCCTTCCGCTTGATGTACACATTCGGATGGTTATCCAATAACGCCAGGACAAGGCCTGGCCAGACTGAACAGCGTGCAACCCGCTTTAGCTATGGAACACCCGATGGCTATCGGTTTTTCCTCGAACTCGGGCCGGTATCCAATGTGGACAAACTTTATTTTCATAACCAGGTCCCCACTTGGAATGAGTACATGGAACATGGCGATTATGACGAATACTGGGAGGAACAGGATGTGCTCCAGTATTTGAACAACATCAAACACCCCATCCTGAATGTGGCGGGATGGTTCGACGCTGAAGATTTTTACGGGCCGATGAGCATCTACTACACGATCGAGGAAAAGAATCCCGACAACAAGAGCATTCTTGTTGTAGGACCCTGGCTCCATGGGGGATGGTCGCGCATGGATGGAGATGCCCTCGGTAACATCCGATTCGGGTCTAAAACCGGTGAGTATTACAGAGAAAAAGTCGAATTCCCGTTCTTCCTTTACCATCTTAAAGAAAAAGGAGAACTCAATCTTCCCGAGGCTTTGGTCTTTGAGACAGGATCTAATCAATGGCGATTTTATGACCAATGGCCGCCAAAGAACACGCAGGAAAAGAGCCTCTATTTTCATCCAAATGGAAAACTCTCTTTTTCTCCCCCTGGCCAAAGCACGGAAGATGTTTATGATTCTTATATCAGCGATCCCAACAAACCCGTTCCTTTTTCCGAAGAAATCCGGACATCACAAGGACACCTGTGGATGGTCGAGGACCAGAGGTTTGCCGCATCACGCCCGGATGTTCTTGTTTATGAATCCGATGTTCTGGAAGAAGACATCACGATTGCAGGCCCTATCATCGCGGATCTCTTTGTTTCGACCACAGGCACTGATGCTGACTGGGTGGTCAAATTGATCGATGTCTATCCCGGCGATGTCCCCGATAACAGACCGAATCCCTGTGGTGTGAGGATGGGACATTTCCAGATGCTGGTGGGAGCCGATGTGTTTCGAGGAAAGTACCGGAATAGTTTCGAGAAACCGGAGCCTTTTGTTCCGGATAAAGTGACGGAGATCAAATATGATTTGAGGGATAAATGCCACACTTTTAAAAAAGGACATCGTATCATGGTGCAGGTCCAGAGCACGTGGTTTCCGGTAATCGACCGGAATCCGCAGAAATTCGTGGATATCTACCACGCTAAAGAATCCGATTTCCAGAAGGCCCTACACAAAGTCTACAGATCATCCGCACACAGTTCTCATCTCAAGCTGCGAGTTTTACAATTTATTCCTTCATTGACAAAGATCTATTCACCTATTATCATTTTCACAAAACACGGGAGATAGATTTTAAACGCAAACATCTGGAGGTCCACAAATGGCAAAATTGACTGAAGCACAGGAGAGAACTTGGGGAATGTTCTGCCACCTTTCGGCTTTAGCCGGGTATATCATTCCCTTTGGCAACATCATCGGTCCATTGATCATATGGTTGATCAAAAAAGATGAATCAGAGTTTGTCGCAGATCAAGGAAAAGAGTCGCTCAATTTTCAGATATCGATCTGCATCTATGCGATTATTGCTGGATTATTGATCCTTATCCTGGTTGGAGTCTTCCTGTTGATCGCTATAGGAATATTCAGCTTGGTGATGATCATCATCGCCACTGTAAAAGCAAGCAATGGAGAGAAATACCGCTATCCACTCACATTGAGGCTCATTAAGTAAACACCCGCTCCTATACGGAGCACAAAAGATACAGTTTTTTTATAACATAAAAAAAACTGAATACTGGTAGCAGATGTGTTTTTTGAGATATCTGTGTGATCGCTTAGGACGAATTGGGGGTTTCTATGAATAACAAAAGGATTCTTTTCGTTTTTATTATTATGGTTGTCGTGCTGCTTGCAGGCTATTTTATATATACATCTTTTTTTCTTAAACCATCGCCAAAGTACGCCCAAGAGTACGAATGGACCATCATAGATGAATACTACACGCCCAAGGATCTAGTCGAAGATTTTATCAAACAAGATGCCATCGCCAAGAACAATCTACCCGTAAATATCATCAACTATGGTGACGATAAATCGGTCCTCCGCAAATTCAGAGGAAAACGTTTTGCAGGTCCCACCGAAGCGCAGTTGCGGATGATGTTCAATGGTCTTGAAGATTGGAAGCTTGTGGATATCCAATACAAGACAGAAAAAGATCAAGAGATCCAACGGACAGTTCTCTATGTTTATTTGAATGGCGAGTGGAGTGTGGGTGACAGCGGCGAGCTGACCAAATGAACAAGGT
>JAGLRY010000265.1 GCA_023135995.1 Candidatus Aminicenantota bacterium
TGCAGCAAATCAGTGAGTGATATCACTTTCACCATGTTTTTCATTATGATCGTGGCAGTAGGTTTTTCTTTTATAAGCTGTGCCAAGAAGACTTCGAAGGACTACCCCATAAAACCTGTTTTGTTCACAGAAGTACAAGTGAGTGATGGATTCTGGCAGCCTCGCATGGAGACAAACCGCAGAGTCACGATCCCCTTTGCCTTTAAAAAGAGCGAGGAAACGGGCCGTATCGATAATTTTGCCAAAGCGGGTGGCCTGATGCCGGGCGAGTTTGAAGGCCGGCGGTACAACGATTCCGATGTCTTTAAGATCATGGAAGGGGCTGCCTATTCGCTCACGATCCATCCTGATCCAGAGCTTGAGAAGTATATGGATGACCTGATCGCCAAGATCGCTGCTGCTCAGGAGGAGGATGGATACCTGTTCACCACACGGACGATCGACCCGAATAATCACGCTCCGGGGTCAGGAGAGACGAGATGGTCGAATCTCGCCTCCAGTCATGAACTCTACAACGTGGGGCATATGTATGAAGCCGCGGTGGCCTATACACTTGCCACAGGAAAACGGAATTTTTTAAACGTAGCTCTTAAAAGCGCGGACCTCATCGCCCGCGAATTTGGACCCGAAAAAAGGCAGGGATTTCCCGGTCATCAGGAAATCGAGATCGGGCTTGTCAAACTATACAGGATGACAGGGGATGAGAAATACTTGGACCTGGCTAAGTTTTTTCTGGATGTCAGAGGACCTGGACAGTTTGGAAAAAAATTTGCGGATGACTCTGCCTTTTCGATCTACAATCAAGACTGGTACTATCAGGCTCACAAGCCAGTCGTTGAACAATCAGAAGCAGTGGGCCATGCTGTTCGAGCAACATATATGTATTCTGGGATGGTGGATGTGGCCGCGCTCACTGGAGATACGAGCTATGTTCATGCCATCGATAGGATCTGGGAAAATGTCGTTTCCAAGAAACTGTACGTAACTGGAGGGATCGGTTCCCAGCATGAGGGAGAGGCTTTTGGTGAGGACTATGAGCTTCCCAACGCGACAGCTTACAATGAAACATGTGCGGCCATAGGAAATGTCTTCTGGAATCACAGGTTGTTCCTGTTGCATGGGGATGCCAAGTACATCGATGTGCTGGAGCGTACGCTCTATAATGGATTGATTTCGGGCCTGTCTCTGAGTGGCGACCTCTTTTTCTATCCAAATCCTCTGGAATCGGATGGAAAATACCCATTCAACCAAGGAGAATCCACACGAAAACCATGGTTCGACTGTGCCTGCTGTCCCGTTAACCTGGCGCGTTTTCTTCCTTCATTCCCCGGATACGTTTATGCCCATAAAGAGAGCGCTCTCTATGTCAACCTCTTTGTGGACGCGCAGGGAAGTGTCGATTTGGGCAAGAATCTTGTTGAGGTGACCCAAAAGACAAACTATCCATGGGATGGGGCTGTTAAAATTTCCATCAACCCGGAAAAGGAGAAGGAGTTTTCTGTGTATGTCCGTATTCCCGGATGGGTACGCAATGAACCTATTCCCAGCGATCTATATTCTTTTTTGAATCCCCAAGAGACACAAGTCAGGTTAAGTGTCAATTCTGCTGCAGTGGATATGGATATTGAAAAAGGTTTTGCGTGTATCCATAGAAAATGGCAGAAGGGTGACACGATCGAGATCGATCTCCCGATGACTGTCCAGCGTGTCGTCGCACACGATATGGTCGAGGAAAATCAAGGCAAGATCGCTATACAAAGAGGTCCTCTTGTCTACTGTTTTGAAGGCATAGATAATGGAGGACAAATCCTGGATCATTATCTGCCCGATAATATGGAATTCTCAACCGAATTCCGCCCTGACCTATTGGGCGGAATCTGCGTGATCAACGGGAATGTTTCGGATGGCTCAGCGCCAATCACTGCTATTCCTTATTATGCCTGGTCTCATCGCGGGATAGGGGAGATGGCTGTCTGGTTACCCCGCAAATAGACTGGAATTGTTTCCAGACCGAGTGGCAGTTTTAAACAAAACACACCTTTATTCAAATTTCGGCCGGAGGATCACGATTATCCCTGAAAATCCTGATTTTCCTATTTAAAGCGAAAGACTTGAAACGGCTCTTTATCCGGCCGGCCAGGAGAAATGTGAAGCTCGGGATTTTTGCCGAGTTTCATGATCGTGCATCCAAAGGTTCCCCTGTTGTTGATGATGCTTTTCCGGTTGCTGAATATGTCCTTGAGCGTGTCTACATCAATATGGACTGAATTATCCTTTAAAATATTTTGTAGGGCTTGAAATCTGGGACATGGGTGTTTGTAATCTTCTGGGGAAACACCCTTAGATTTTAAATACTTTGCAAAACTTGCTTTGTAGTTCAGATTCTTTAAGGGATGGTTTGTATGATAGGTAAATGAGGCATTTTCAAAAGGAATAAATTCGCTGACATTAGTGGTTGAACACTCAAAACTTCCCGCTTCCTTAGCGCCTCCGATCATGTAATTCTGCGGAGCCCCATGCTTGATGGCTTTTATAAATTGGACAGCCTCAGCATAGGTTTTGCGCTGCAAGATCCCCCTGATAACAAAGGCGACAGGCAGCCCGTCTCTTGAGCTTTCCAGCTGCGGGACAGCATTGACGACCACTGCCACCGAACGATTGTTGATGCCATTAGCCGCAATAAAACCCGGGAAAGTGAAGAGAAAGGTCTCTATGTCTTGCGCCGGATCTTTAATGTGGAGAAGGGTTTGGAAGCCGTGGTAAAACGTAGGTATATCGAGATTCTGTGCAACCGTAGCAGAATGCTTCTCTGTTTTTGCAAGTCCGACGGATGTACATTTTTCAGCCTGGATGTCTTTTCCAAGCACCCATATTTCATCCACGAGTTGAAAGGCAAATACCGTATCAAAGTCTATGCCTGATCCTTTGGAGATCCCCTTGAGTTCGTCCCATAGTTGAGGAGTCCATTCTTTGATGGCCCTCTGAAACTTGGTAGCGGCAAGGAACTTCTTGAGAAACACATCCGCATCAGTTTTGTAGGTCGTCTGGATATCCTCTTTCCACAATCTGACCAATTCCTGGAATTCCTTTTTTAAGGCTGTGCCATGCTGTCGGCCTCTCTCATATGGAGTCCCCTCAAGGATAAGCACTTTCAAATTTCCCTTGGTGGTTAAAGGGGTTTGTTGACAGAAAATTGGGCCTATGGGAAAAGAAAGGATCAGAATAACTAAAATCAAGACTGTAAAACACTTTTTCATGCCGGTTTTCCCTTGCTAGGCGGGAATAGGATATAAATTCTTGGTGGGGGCTGTCAAT
>JAGLRY010000266.1 GCA_023135995.1 Candidatus Aminicenantota bacterium
GGGCCTCCTTTGAGAGCTGCCGTTTCAGCGATGATTTCGCCAAAAGAGAGTTTCTTCTATTACAGTAAAATCTTTGATTATATTTCGACTCAAATTGGAAGAACTATCGTTTTTAAACAGAGAAAAACTTACCAGGAAGTTAATGATTTACTTCGATATCGGGAATTGGATTTTGCATTCATCTGTTCAGGAGCGTATATCGAGGCAAAAGAAAATTTTGGTGCGGAAATTCTTGTCATTCCTCAAATCAAAGGGAAAAAGGTATATCATGCGTATATTATCGCCCGGAGTGATTCGAGTATCGAAAAATTTGGTGATTTTAAAGGCCAGCCCTTCGCTTTTACCGATCCGATATCCAACACGGGGTGTCTATATCCTCAATATTTGTTAAAGAATTTAAATCATTCGGCGGAATCGTTTTTTGAGAATATCATCTATACGAATGCTCATGATTATTCCATTCAGGCGGTCGAAACTGGATTAGTATCTGGAGCCAGTGTGGACAGCCTTGTTTTTGATTATATTCGAGAGACGCATCTCCATGATATCACGAGCTTGAAAATCATAAAAAAATCTAAGGCCTTTGGAATACCGCCTATTGTTGTCCACCCGGGAATTGACTCACAACTCAAGCGAGACCTTCAATCGGCTTTTCTTAATATGAGCGATGATCTGGAAGGCGAGGAAATTTTATCACATCTGTCCATCGATTGTTTTATATTGGGAGATGACAGCGACTATGATTCCATACGCGAGATGAGAGCTCTTCTCCAAAAATAAAATTATGAAAATTAAAATTCCTCGCTTAAACCTACGAACGAAGTTTATCGGAGCTATTCTCATTGTTGTTGTTCTATTTGGTTCTTTGAACATTTTTTTCAACCGTCAAAGCACCTATAAGACCCTAGAAAATGAATTAGAGAAAAGGAGTTTGTTTCTAGCCCAAAATTATGCAGAGAGGAATACCAGGTTATTGCTGTTTGAAGACATGATTTCCGTTCAACTGCTGCTCGATGGAGTCATTAAAAGTAATCCGGATGTTTCTTATGCTTTTATAGTGGACAAACAGAACAATGTTATTGCTCATACTTTCGGAAATACATTTCCAGTGGAGCTACTCAATGCCAACACGATTGAACAAGGAGAATCCTATCATTTTCAACTCATTGCTGATGAGAAGAATAACCTTTACCGGGATGTGATGGTTCCCATCCTGGATAGGAAACTCGGTTACTTCCGTTTGGGAATTGCTGAGAAGAACCTGGCTGCGATCACAAACAAGGTCACTCTCATTATAACCGGAATGGTCCTGGGTTTTTTGATCATCGGAATTTGTGGAGCATTTGTTTTTTCTTATTGGATAACCAATCCGATCTCAAAGATCGTCAATGCTCTTGAGAACATAAATCTAAATGAAAAATTTGAACCTCTTAGAGTCCAGACAAAGGATGAAATCGATGATCTGGCAAATAAATTCAATGAAATGGCATTCCGTCTTCAGAAAACCCATGCGGATTTAAATAAAGCCCAGATCAAGCTTATCCGTACTGAAAAGTTAGCTTCTGTCGGCACATTTGTTTCTGGCTTAACCCATGAGATTAGCAGTCCTTTAGCAGGCCTGAAAAATTGTCTGATTCGCCTAAAGAAAAATCCTCAAAAGGAGCAATTCATCAGATACTACGGCCTGATGATGAATGCCATTCAAAAAATTGAAAATGTCGTCGGCGGGCTTCTCAATTTTTCTCGCCAAGATGATTACAATTTTAAACCTTTTAACCCTCATGAAACCATTAACAGAGCTTTGGCTTTAGTAGAATACAAACTTGAAAAGAGTGGAGTTGAGGTCGAGAAGAATTTTGATGAGAAAATGAAAACATGTGTTGGCGATAGCCTGCATATTGAACAGGTCATCATCAACCTGATTCTAAACGCGATTGATGCTATGCCCCGGGGGGGAACACTTTCTGTTTTTTCCTTCTGTCAGGATTCTGTGTTCTCCATAGTCGTCAAGGATACAGGTACAGGTATTCCTTCAGATTGTATAAATAAAATTTTTGATCCTTTCTATACCACAAAAGAGCCTGGGAAAGGTACCGGATTAGGCCTTTCCGTTTCGTACAGTATCATACAGGAACATGGGGGAGATATATCTGTTGAAAGTGAAGTCGACAAGGGGACAAAATTTACCGTCTCCCTTCCGTTAAATCAAAACAGAGAGGAGTGAATGAGAGTTTTAGTTGTTGAGGACGAGGACATCCTGCGGGTTTCCATCGGAGACGACTTAAAGGAGGCGGGCTTTAAAGTGTCTTTGAGTAAATCTCCGGTTCTGGCTTTAGACCTTTCAGATAAAGAGAAATTTAATGTTGCCGTCGTTGACTACAAGTTGCCTGAGATGAATGGTATTGAGTTTTTGGAGAAACTCAAGCAGATTCAGCCTGGGTGTGAAGTGATCATCATGACTGCTTATGGAACTGTTCAAACGGCAGTGGAAGCCATGAAATTAGGAGCTTATGATTATATCACTAAGCCATTTCCCAATGAGGAACTTATTATAAACATCAGGAGAATTGCTGAAATTCAATCTTTGAAAAGAGAAAACATCGAGTTGAAGGAACAATTGAAGGCAAGACATGGTTTCCATAATTTGATCGGCAAAAGCAAATCCATGCAGCAGGTTTTCAGTATGATATCAGTCGTTGCCGATTCGAATAGTTCTATCCTGATTACGGGGGAAACCGGTACAGGTAAAGAAATGGTAGCTGATGGCATTCACTACTCGAGCTCCAGACAGAATAGTCCTTACATAAAAGTAAGCTGTGCGCTCCTATCAAGGGATATATTGGAAAGCGAACTCTTTGGGCATGAGAAGGGAGCCTTCACTGGAGCCCTAAACGAGAAAAAAGGGCGGTTTGAATTGGCCCACACAGGGACAATATTTCTGGATGATGTGGACGATATTCCTTATCCTCTTCAGGTCAAACTCCTGAGAATTTTGCAAAACAATCAATTTGAGCGAGTAGGAGGAACGGAAACCAAGAAGGTTGACGTTAGAGTTATTGCGGCATCTAAAGCCGATCTTCTGGAAAAAATTAAAGCGGGAGAATTTAGGGAAGACCTTTATTACCGTCTGAATGTCTTACCTATAAATTTACCTCCGTTAAAAGAGAGAAAAGAGGATATTCCATTATTGATCGAAGCTTTCAAAAAGAAATACTCTCCAGAGAAAGTGTTAAAAATATCGAATCATGCGATGAATTGTCTTTTAAATCATGACTGGCCGGGCAACGTGAGAGAGTTAAAAAACATAATAGAGAGGTTGGCTATAACTATCGGAGATGGAACTATCGGCTGCTCTCAACTTCCGGAAGAAATCATCTGTAGAAAGGTCGACCCAGTGGAGGTGAGCATGGAGAAAAGTTCCTTCGAAGACATAGTGAGGGATACAGAGACAACTCTAATCAAAAGAGCTCTATTGCAAGCCGGTGGGAACAAGGCCAAGGCGGCCAGGTTTCTTAAAATAAAACCTTCCACTTTGAAAAGTAAAATAGAAAGATTTAAGCTTTAACGAAAATTCGCTTGTTTCGACGAAATTTCACCTTCAATATGTTATCGAATAAATGACCCTTCAGCTTGCACTTCGTTTTTTTACAACAACTTAGGTTGTATTTTATCTGTTGGCACCATTCTTGCTAATTATGCTGACGGAATGTGCTAAATATGCAAATTATAAAAACTACTAGAAATGGTACGAGGGAGGGAGTGTAAATGCGAACTCATTTCCTATGGCTGTTCGCCCTGATATGCTGCCTGGGCCTTTATGCTCAGGAAAGGCAGCCGACCGGTTCTGTTGTTTGCGTGGAATGTCACGTGGACATCGGCACTTTTTCTCGAAAAGGAGCGCATCGAAACGCGATGTTCCTTGGAGAAGCCGGCAGAGGTTGCGAGGCATGCCATGGCAACGGATCGGCCCATGTAGAGAGCGGTGAAGCGGCCGACATCCTGGGTGGGGACGTTCTGGTAGAGTGGCCGGATGAGCAGAAGAGTAAAGCCTGCCTGAGTTGTCACCAGGAAAATATTCATGGATGGTTATCTTCACCGCATGAGTCGGACCTGTCATGCTGGAACTGCCACGGCGAGATGCTGCATTTCCATGAGCCGGATGAGCAGAAACAAGCGAAATGTGCCGAATGTCACAAAGACGTAGCCATGCGGATCAAACTGCAGTATCGCCATCCCATCTCCTGTGAGGACTGTCATGACCCACATCAGGAGAATGAACGGGGTGTGGACAGCACCGACCGTTGTCTGCGGTGTCACTCAGAATACCAGGGGCCGTTTGTATACGAACACGCGGCGTTAGATGATGGGTGCCAAGTGTGTCACGAACCTCACGGATCTCATACGCCAAGATTGCTAAAAATGACAGGGAACGGACTGTGTCTGCAATGCCATACGCAGAGCATCTTTCCTAGTATAGGGAAAAAGGTCCACAGCACGCAGCTTTCAGGTGGGGCGTTCTGCTATGACTGCCACACGGACGTGCATGGATCCAACACCGATCCGAGCCTGATCCGCAGGCTAAAGTAGGAGGCGTCATGAAAAAGATCATGATTTTCGTGATATTATTGCTACTTTCGATTGGCGCTTTTGCCGACGACCAGGAGAAGGCTGATAACCATGTGAAGGTGGTGGCATGGGGAACGACCACGAGTGGGGATGAAAACAAGTTTTTGGAAGACTTTGGACTAAAGTCGGGCGTCGGAATTGACGACCTGTGGATAGAGATGAAGCAGTTCTCCTTAACCGGATATTACCTGCCAAACCATAGTGCCGATCTGCAGTTTACACTCTTCATAGGAGACAAATGGCGGTTGACCGCTGGGTTTAATCAATATCGCAAATGGTGGAATACATCAGCCGGTCACGAAGCCACGCCGGGTGGCTATGCTGTGGCGGACTGGTTTCCCAACACGAACACGATTGCACCGATTTCCGATCGGAACGAGTTGTATACGACGCGGCGGATGGGTTACGTAGGACTGGATTACCTGGTGACCCCGCTCCAGAAAGTATCTTTGGCCTACCGCAGACTTTACCGCAACGGCGACCTATCGCCATTTTTCCGGGGTTTTACGTTCGTGGGTGATGTTCCTTTTGCGGCGACGGCTGCATCGATCCGGAACTATGATGAAAACGGTCAGGAAGCTATTCTGAAGGGGAATTTCACGTTTGGGCATTGGTCCCTCGACCTCGGAGCTACCATGTTATTTTGGGACAATGTATATGCCGATACGCTCGGCACTTTCGGCGAGACCGAACAGATCGGCCTGACCGAAATGGCGGCCGACTTTTCCACCGATGTATTCAATACCCATGCCATATTGGGCTATACGTTCAATCAAGGCGAAGTGTTCGGTACATTTGCCTATTCCAAGCTGGATAGCGATCCGGCAAATTTATTGACAGAAACAGGCACTTACTACTTCGGATCGCGTACCGGTTCCGGTAAAGTTACCCAGGAGACCACACACTGGCGGCTCGGTTTTACCTGGAAACTGGCCAGGCAGATTCTTCTTCATGCAGCTGCTAACCGAAAGGACCGGTCCAAGGAGGGAAGTTACGCAGAAATCCGTACTGATAACCCTGCTGAGCTGAATGCTGTTTCCAGCAGGGATGTCATTACGGACCAATTAAGGGGTCGTGTCCGGTTTCTGTTCCAAAAGTTCCGGCTGGACCTGTATGCCCGGTATACCTCCCGGAAAGTGGACGAACTATCTACTACTGAGGTGACCGAGAGTAGTTTCGACAAGGACTTGATCCAGGATCTGACTCTATCCCATAAAGAGTTGCGGGGTGGGATTCGGGCGTCCTTACGACTGAAGAAAAGTGTCCGGCTGACCTTCAACCTGGAGGCTTACCAACAGGAGAAAGAGGCCGATCTACGGGATCTGACTTGGGGCTATTATGCTGGAGATTCCGATACCAAGGGCCTGGAAGGTTCTTACCGTCTGTCCCTTCCGAGTGGCAACTGGCAATTCTACGTTCAGGGCAATGTCCGGAAATGGGATAGGGACCTTGCTGTCCCTTATTTCGACCCGATCTACGACCCGACACAACTGCTTGAGAATACAGCCACAGAAGCGCAAATGCATCAGCACATCCTAACAGTGGCTACCCAGATAAAACGAACGGCATGGAATATTCGCGTGGGTTATATCGGAGAGAAGTTTTCGATCCAGGATCCATTTATGGAATTTAACTATCAGCCGGTGGAGTATGACCTGAAAGGCGTCCTGTATGGTCTGGGAGGTGTGATCAGCGGCCAGAATTGGTCATTGACATTGGATGTCAATTTCATCGACACCACGGGAAGCCAGTCCCACGATCGAATCCGCGGATCCATGGATTTCTGCAAACGGATCCGCGACAACCATACCCTAGTGGCGACCTACCGCTACTTTAGCTTCGATGAACAGGATTTCGAACTGGACGACTACCAGGGACATTTTCTGACCATCGGTTGGCGATACCAATTTTAGGAGGTACGACATGAAAGGACTCATATTCGTGTTTTTAGTCTGCTTTTGCGTGACAGGCATTCTTGTCACAGCGGACGAGAACCTCGTGGCGCTGCACAAGAGTAATTCGCGCCAGTACAACCCGGACTGTCTGACCAGCGGGTGTCACGATACGTTGCTGGAGGACGAAAACTCATTGGATCCGAGTGTGCCCGGGATCCACCATAGGATGATCGTTTATGTCCCGGGTTACAACCCCCGGAAGGGCGTGAGCAGTGCAACCTGCCGGCAGTGCCATCGTTCGGTGGATCTGATCAACAAATCAGCCGCGGCCCTGTTGAAGAATGTATCGCCTCAAAACTGCGTTGTTTGCCATTCAGGGGCGGGTCCTGGAAAAAAATTGTTTAGGTGAGGTGATGTCATGAAAGACGAAATCTGCACAAGACGGGATTTCATCAAGGGCAGCACGGTTGCAGTAGCAGGCCTTGCGCTTGCACCGAAGTTTTTCAGCAAGGTTCAGGCTGCCTCAATTCGAAGTGTGAATACAGGCGATCCCGATCCCGTGGAAACCAATCCTTCCGTGGATGTTATCTACTCTGTCTGCCTCATGTGCCACAGTGGCTGCGGTATTCGTGGTAAGGTCAAAGACGGCATCCTTCTGAAAGTGGACGGGAATCCCTACCATCCTAACTGCATGGAACCGAATGAACGTTTGCCGTATTACACATCGCCCAAAGCAGCAAAGCTGATCCCCGGTCGGAACTGTGTCAAATCACAGGCGGCACCCCAAACCCTGTACGACCCTTACCTGCTGCTGAATCCATTGAAGCGGGTGGGTCTAAGGGGTTCCGGCCAATGGGAGGAAATCTCATGGAGACAGGCCTTGGACGAAATCGCGGCTAAACTGGCTCCGTATTACAATACTCAGACAAACATCAACTCGGCTTTTCCGGAATTCGGAAAGGTGTCCAACCAGATTGTGTTCTCCGCAGGCCGGATTGAACACGGCCAGAAAGAGTTCACCGACCGGATCTTCAAGAATGGAATCGGAACCGCCAATTACCGTCATGATCACACCAGTATCTGCGAATTGTCCCATCACACTGGCGGCGACCTGATTTCCGATTTCAAGAAGAATCATTGGAAACCAGATATTCTCAATTCTAAGTACCTGATCTGGTTCGGCACTTCCCCGCTTGAAGCGGGATTTCCGATGCAGGCTTTAGCCCGGAAAATTTCTACTTTTCTGAAGAGGGGCGGCATGATGGTGACGGTGGACCCACGGTTTTCCAACACCGCCGCCAAGTCCCATCGCTGGGTGCCTGTGAAACCGGGCACTGATGCCGCGTTTGCGCTGGGCATGCAGCGGTACATAATCGCAAACAAACTGTATGATAAAAATTTTCTGACCAACACCAGATCCCAGGTAAACGGGGAGTTGTCTTACTCCGACGCTACCTTCTTAGTGCGGGAAAACAAAGGCACATTTATGCGGGACGAAGCTGGGAAGAACATGGTATGGAATAGCGGCCAAGCATTTGCTGCCGATGTGGTCCCCGGTAATAAGGGGGAATTGGATCCAGGAATTGTCAGCGTGGGCGGCATTCCCTGCCGGACGGTATGGGCACTCTATAAGGACCGTGTGTTTGAAAGGACTGTGGGGGAATATGCGAGCATCTGCGGTATCAGCGCTTCCTACATCATTGACACCGCCATCGAATTTGCCAACTCTGGGAAACGGGCGGTTGCCAATCCTTACCGGGGCACCGTACAGCACACCAACGGGACTCATGCCTTTATGGCGGTTGCGGCTCTTAACGCCCTGGTGGGTAACTATGACTGGAAAGGCGGCAACTCTGTCGGTGGCGGCCACTGGCATGAGGAAGGCGGCAAAGTGGCGGGTCAGGTGTCACTGAAGACAGTACCCGGTGGTGTTTCTCCATCCGGTGTTCCGATAGGCCGCCATGGCAAGAACTACGAGAAGGATGCGCCCAATCTATTCGCCCGTGACGGCTATCCGGCCAAACGCCCCTGGACACCCATGAATACACGCTGGAACTACCAGGAAATCCTGCCGTCGATCGCGGACGGCTATCCGTATCCCATCAAAGCCCTGATCCTCTACTGGAACAATATCCTTTACTCAACTCCTGCGGCCAAAGAAGTGGGTGCTCAAATCCTGAAGAATACAAACAAGATTCCGATTTTGATCGCGTTTGATATCATAATGGGCGAAACATCCATATATGCAGACTACTTACTGCCTGATACAACATGGCTGGAACGATTTTCCACGCCGCACGTGGCCCCGGCCATCGTCACCACCACGTCTGGATTCCGCCAGCCGCTGGTGGGGACCTTCGAAACGGCAACGGTGGGCGGTAAGAATCGCTCCTTCTACGTCTCGCCGCGTGCGACAGGCAATGTGGCCAGGGACTTCTGGCAGGGTACAAATACTGCCTCCGGACCCCAGCTCTTGGAAGACATCATGATCGCCCTGGGGGGCCGGTTGGGTATCCCGGGCGTGGGCGCGAATGCATTCGATACATCCGGTGCGGCAGCAGGTCGCAACTGGAGCAGCGGCCTGTACTCCGCAACCGATTGGTACCAGAACATCCTGAAGAACTTCGCCATCGAGGCAGGAGTAACCGTTGACGACATCCTGAACAAAGGTGGCGTGTTTGCTCCTGTCAGTGGAGAGCCTGCGAATTCGTCCGAGAGTTACAGTGGCAATACCATTAAAAAATCCTACAAGGGAATTCTCCACTTTTATGTGGAGATGCTTAAAACCACGAAGGACAGCATGACCGGGAAGACTTATGATCCGCTGCCCGCTTACATCCCGATTCAGGATGCAATGGGCAAGGATCTGAAAAAGGGAGCGTCGTTTCCGTTCGAGATAATCACCTACAAGAACGTGTACCATGCACAAGCCCGTACAATCTGCAATCCCTGGCTTCAGTTGATCAAGCCGGTCAATTTCCTGGATATGAATCGTGGGAATGCCAGTGCATTGGGTGTGGAGACTGGGGACATGGTGCGGATCATTAATCCGGACGGTGCGATCGCTGAGGGCATGGTGTTCGTTACGGAGGGAATCCGTCCCGGAGTTGTCGCGATTAGCCATAGCTACGGGCACTGGGAAATGGGGTCCAAGCCCGTGTATGGCGGTGACTTCGACCCGGCACGGGGACTTGGTCTTGCCCAGTCACCGTTAAATATGTTGGATCCAAAGCTGAAAAACGTCAGTCTCCAGGATACCTTAGGTGGATCCGTGTCCTACAGCGACACCCGCGTGAGGGTGATAAAGCTATGATTGAAGGGAGGTTCTCATGTCTCAATTGGGTTGGAAAATAGATTTGACCAAATGCGTGGGCTGTCACACTTGTACAGTGGCCTGCAAAGCGGAGAACAACACTTATCCTCAATCCTCTCCCCTTGTGGTAAATGGGGTGGATGCGGAAAAGGTGAACTGGCGGACTGTGGTTGAAAAGGAGAGCGGGATCTACCCGACACCAAGACGCGATTTCATCACCATGTCCTGCAACCACTGCAACGAACCGTCCTGTCTGAAATCGTGCCCTGTGGGTGCTATCAGCAAACGTGAGGAGGACGGAGTGGTGCTGATAAACCAGGATAGGTGTATCGGCTGTCGCTACTGCGTATGGTCGTGTCCGTACGGTGCGGCGCAGTTCAACGTAACCACAGGAAAAGCGGAAAAGTGCACTTTCTGCGCCCACCGGCTTGCAGTAGGCCTGGAGCCGGCCTGCGTAACAGCCTGTGTGGGAAGGGCTCTTACAGTGATCCATAATCCGCATTCCGTCGGAGAGGCCCCAGAGGGATTCGCCGATCCGACACTGACTCAACCAAACGTTCGATTTGAGCGATAGGGGGATTTTCGGGAAGGAAGCAAGAATATATGAACATTAACCGGAAAAATGGAGTGGGGCGTTGCCCTGTCTCCCTTCTCCTTCTGTCCTATCTCGTGACGGAACGCCCGGATAAGGAACGGGTTCAGGCCATGGGGCTGGAATTCCGTGGAGATGAGGGGGAAGAGTTCTCCAAGCTACTGCGAATTCCACACGGGCGGTTTATACCGCCGTTCCTGGCCGCCCACCAAAAAGCTGTGGCCCCACAGGAATTCATGTCCAAATTGTTGGCAATATACCTGGAGGAAGGATTCAAGTTTGAACAGAGTACTGGTGTACGCCCGGATCATGTTGGAGTGGTTTTGGAGTTCCTGGCCTTGCTGGAATCAGAAAAGAAAAATCCACCCGATGAGCTACAGGTATTAATTGCAGTTTCCCTTAAGCAGTTTGCAGAAGCGTTGGGAAAGGCAACGGAACATCCGTTGTACAGAAAGGTGGCGGATGTGCTGGTCGATATGGTTGAAACCGAAACGGTTGCCTCCAAACAAAAACAAATTTGAAGGATGTAAGGAAGGACACTCTGTTTCCGAAGCCAGTCTTAGAAGAAAGTCGATGCCTGCGGAGCGGTCCTGGCAGAAGCGGATGCACAGCCTGCCGTGATGCGTGTCCGATCACTGGATTTCATCTGAACGGTGGGATTGTGACATTACCGGATGACTGTATCTCCTGTCATCTCTGCACTGCAGCCTGCCCCGAAGGAGCGATTCGCGGCATGCTCCCCCCATCCCGTCTGTTGAGCCTGACTGAGATTGTACTTAAGTGTGAACGGGTAGACCAACATGGAGGGGCACTGATTGCCTGTGTCGGCGCCATCCCCAAAGCGTTCCTGGAAGTTGCAGCGGTCCGAAAGAGTTCTGTTCAACTCGTCACCGGACCCTGCAAACAGTGCGAGTGCCGTATTGGATTGGCCCTCTGTGAACAGCGGATCGCCCGGATTCATGAAACCCGTCCTTTGAGATTGCATCGCAGTGAAAAGCCGTTTGGGGAGGCTCCGG
>JAGLRY010000267.1 GCA_023135995.1 Candidatus Aminicenantota bacterium
TGGCCGTTCTTAAAATCAAACGAGTTCCTAATTTACCTGAAAATACCCGGATTTCCATTTCTGTTGATGATGCCTCCTTATCCCGGATTAATCTTTTTCAAAAAGTCGGTGATAATGAGTACAAAGTTGTGAATCTTGCGGCCGATGGAAATATACATCCAGCACGGTTGATGGAGGCAGACCTTGAATTGAGGATTGAGGCAAATTCTTATGCGGATGGATCCTGGAGTGGTATAACAGATGTAACTGTATCTGCGAGAATCCCAAACGGAAAAACTCAATTCGATTCTGTGAAACTAAAAGCGGCGCCGTTTATTCTTCTGTCAAACTTGAATAAAGGCAGTACTCTTTACGTGAGAGAAATTCCAGGACAGAATGAAACATTTCTCAAGAGTCTGGAAGAGCTTGTTCCCAAGACCGGGGCTGAGCTGGTTATCGTTCCTGGCAGAGAGCCATATCACCCGTCTAATATGTGGCTTCAAGATACCATGGAGATCGGGTACTCAGAGATGCCGGGTCAGAAGATGAATGTGGTCCTCATAGCAAATCGGAACAGATCTCTCGATAGATATGCGAAGGATAAACTTTTAGGGCCTGACTTCGGTTGGATTCAAGTAGGAACATACCGAGAGGGATATGGGGGTGGAAGAGGGCGTAATCGCTGGTTGGACTGGTACGGAAATTTGGAGGTTACACCTCCATTGCCAGGGTATCCGTTTGGCCGCATATACTACGGCTACAATCCAGAAGGACCAAAGGAGGCATCGTTAAATCCTGAAATCGTCGGTATGCTCGAAGCTCAAGGAGTTCAAACCCCAGCAGTACGACTTGATACAGGTTGGTTGTTGATAAAACATGCTGATGAAATCCTATCGTTCCTGCCCAGCAGTGATCCTGAGCATCCTTACAAAGTCCTCGTTGTAGATACAGAGGCTATGATTGCCTTGCTTGAAAAATGGATGAGTGATGGATATGGGGAATTAACCTTGCTTGATCTCTACTCCGAAAAAGTGACTGTTTCATCTCTCCTGAAGAATAAAGTTTTAATGGATTTTAATAAAACACTCCAGATTGAGCGTATAGAGCCGAATATTAGCCTTCTCAAACGCGAGCTTGGCCTAAGAGAGGAAGATTTTATCAGAGTGCCTTCGTTTTTTGATAAGTTCGGAGTTGCTTTGGTCCCTAATATGGTCAACTCCACAGTATTAAATGGGCATATCTTCATTGTTGACCCAAATGGCCCTGTGATTGATGGTCAGGATCAACTGGAAGAAGAGATGCGGAGGCTTATCTCTGGTCTGCCATTGACGCCACACTTTTTGGATGCACAGATCTATCATAGGCGGGGCGGTGAAGTCCATTGCGCTACGAACGTCCGAAGAGACGGATTCAGTACTGCCTGGTGGGAGATGAAGTGAATTAAGGATACTGTCCCCCGAATAAAAATCTACTAGTCTCAATTTGGTCACATTTTTGAAAATGTAAAATATCTTCAATTGACTCTGGCTCCAGAAATCTATATCCTATTCTCATCAACAAAGGGGAAGATGACAACTCAGTGTCCTAAATGCGATTCAGAAAATCCAGATACAAAACAATTCTGCGGTGACTGCGGCACTCAATTAATCCCCTCAAAAGGCATTCCCGCCCAAACCATAACCTTAGTTACTCCCTCTCAGGAACTCTCTAGAGGCACTACTATCGCTGGCAGATACGAAATCATCCAACCACAGATTCTTATTCAAAAGCAATGGAGACGGTGCTTAAGGCGATTGAAATTGACGAAACTTCAGCAGGAGCTCATGCTACCTTGGGCCTTATTAGGAGAAATAACCGGGATTGGGAAGGAGCAGAAAAAGAACTCAAAGGTGCAATTGAACTAAACAAGAACTATCCTCCTGCCCATCATTGGTTAGCCATGACAATGATGTATCAGGCTCGGTTCGATGAAGCCATAAAAGAAATAAAATTGGCTCTTGAATTAGATCCTCTATCACTAGTCATAAACAGGAACGTTGGAAATATATTGTTTTATGCACGCAAATATGATCAAGCAATGGAGCCTTTGCAAAAGACACTCGAATTTGATGCAAATTTTAGCTATACACATTCGCTTATTGGAAGAATACATTTATATAAATCAAATTATGAAAAAGCCTTGTCAGAACTTATGAAAGAAAGAGATATCTTGGGAACATGGAATCCTTTGGTAGAAGCTGCAATCGGGATTGCATATATTAGAATGGACAAACGAGAGAAGACTCAGGAATTGTTAGATCATCTTATAGTAGAATCTAATAAAGCGTATGTTCCTCCTACCTGTCTTGCAAGCCTGTATTTTGTTTTGGGGAAAAATGATCAGGGATTTAATTTGTTAAATAAGGCGTATGAAGAAAATGATTCTTGGATGG
>JAGLRY010000268.1 GCA_023135995.1 Candidatus Aminicenantota bacterium
AAAAAAACTAGAATGTGGCCCTGTGGACGCCGACATTACCCTTTGCATCTTCAACTTTGACTGTGACCATATTGTCAAAATCGCGAGGAAGAGTCACACTGAAGTTGAAGCCTTCCTCCCTTGAATCACAAATCCCATCCGTCGGAAAAACGATCCGCCAATTGTTGGGCCGCACAAGAAATTTGACTTCTTTAATATGTGAAAACGAATCTGAAGCTGTAAAACTCACTTTAACCGTATTCCTTTCTCTCACAGCTTGGAAATTTCGAATAATCGGGAGTGAATTATCGATCACAAGCGGACGACTGACCTTTTCGGTCTGAAGCTCGATACCCAGGGGATTTGAGGGTTTGTCTTGCGCTTCAACTCTGATGAAATAAATCCCATCGGGAAACGAGAGGGTATCAAAGGCAAAAATCTTTTCTTCCCAGTTTCTCTTCAAGTAACGCCACTGACTCTCGTTTTCGTTCCGAATGGCGATAGAATAGACAAGCATATCTCCATTCTCATCAACGGCGTGCCATACCACGGTCTGATATCCCTTCCTTTCGGCTTTTTTCGAGACAGCATAACTCATGGTCTTATCCTTGTTTTTTGCCTTTTCTGTAATATCCTGCTCTGCACCCTGAATCTGTTCTTTCTGAACCGGCAGCTTTAAAAAAACCTCATTAGCTGGAAGGAGATCGACACGCGAGATGATCGGCGCCAAGTTTGTCTGTAAATAGAAAAGCGAGACCTTCTGCAGACGGGGAGAGATTTTGCCGGATTGTGATTTGAAAATGACTTTGAACTGCAAATACCTCGCTCTGGGATTCAAGATCTGCTCCCCTTCAATCTTTTGATAAGGAGGAGACCAATCACTCCATGTCTGGCTCGGCTCGCTGGAGTTTCCGCTCCGTGTCTGAAACTGGAGCGTCGTCCCAGAAGGTAAAACAGCTCTCCATTCGATCCTTCCCCAGGAGGCCAGAGTTTTTGCATCAAACACACGGCTGGAGTACTCCCCCTCAAAGCGCTGTTCTGCAGATATGATACTCAGATTGGAAGGATTGTTGGACAGAGTGTATATTCCCGAGCCATGAGGTTGAAGCAGGTAAATCTGCTCAGCTTGTTTTTGAACGATCAGGGAAACTTTCTCATCGCGGTCAATGGCATAAACTCTTCCCTTATTGCCCGTTCCAAAGATCAGCTCTTTCTTTATCTCATTCCAAAAAAGGGAATAGATCATTTCCTCAGGAGAACTCCAGAGTCTCTTCGCAATCCCCTTAGAATTGACTTTAAAAAGAGTGCTGGGTTGTTTCTGGAGCGGTGACTGCACATCTTGAGTGCTCGTGCCAGAAGGAGTGACTGTGACAGAGACCTCGGCATCTATCCTGGCTGAAACCGGCGGCTTTGTCTCCACCTTGGGTTTTATGGATCTGCCCCCGGCTGCCGCATAGATATTCCCAGCCCGATCCAGAGCGATACTCTTGATCTCTTCAAAGGGAGACTCAAACAGGATAGAGGCCCTTCTTTGTGGAGAAATACGGTAAAGGCGACCTTTTCCGCCGCTTCCAGCGTACAATCCTCCATTCCGGTTCATCTCTAAACACAGAATGTGGTTTTCTTCAGAATCTAAAAATTTCTGGCCTTCACCACGCTTGCTGATCGCGTAGATCCCCCCACTCTCACCGACCGCGGCCAGCAGGACTCCCCTCTCATCGAATTTCAAGTCCCAGATGTATCGTTCTTGAGGATTAAAAAAAGGTTTCCCTTTACTCTGGGCAGTTATTTTATAGATCTTTCCGTTCGGGGAACTTCCTGCATAGAGGTTTCCCTTAGAGTCTTGAGCCAGACAAAATATATCCTGCTCGGGAACTTTGTAATACAATTCGAATTGACCCGCATTATTCTTTCTGTAGATCTTTCCGTCATGGCCGGTTCCAAGATAAACCGTTCCACCCTCTGTGACAAGAATGGACAAAAAGAACTCTTCCGCAGGGGCTTCCATCGTTTGTTCTTTTGGAGAAAGAGACAGAACACCATCATAAGTAACAGATATGCCCTCGAATTCTCCATTCAAATAGTCATTTATATTCCGGAGTTCCCATCGTTGCGGCTGAACAGCCAATAAAAACAGCGCCATGACCATCACAACTGAACAAACACCTGCAACGAAGACCTTTTTCATATTTTCAACTCCTCTATCTTCCTAAAAAACGGAACTTGATTTTTCACCATATAGATTTTGAAACATGTTATTTTACTTTTATCGGTATAAGAGTGGCCCCTCTGAAAACAAAAGGGACAGGCTGCTGTAACTGCCCAAGTGTCGATTGGTCCAACTCGGTGGGAGACGACGATGCCGCTCGAGGAGATGCAAACATAGATTTCATGCTTGGCGGCAAGTTCGGCATCTCCTCTCCCCTGAGAAAGAGGCCGGGCTTGGATGCCAGGATCTTGAAATAAATCCGGTTATTCTTCCTCAGGTTATTGAGCAATCGGATCACATGCTCGATATTTCTGGGTGTAAACGGCTGTCTCTTATACTGGTTCGCTTCCAGCTGCTGCAAAGACGCAGCATCTGCGATGACGAGATAAAATTCTGAACCCTTGGGCAAATTGGGGACAGGGATACCCCCCTCCCACATCGCACTCTCTCCCCTAAAGCTTCGGGTATAGACCTTTATTCGGATAATCTCCCCCGGAGAGACATCGTACTTATCGAGCCAGACTTTTTCCAGCTGTGCATACTTGACATCTTCGGTAGGTGTGATCGTAAGATCGATCCGGTGAATAGAGAGATCTTGGAATTCATTACTCATTAAGAAGAAAACAACGGCGGCGACAAGGCTCGACAGGTTTGTGCTGGCCATATCAAAACTCCCGGAGAATAGATCTTCCAGATGCACGCTCATCCCGTTGTCCAAGTAGACATCCCCGCTGAACTCGAGAGAGAGGTCGCCGATGGCTCTTTCCTCACTCAGGATGAGACTTGAAACCACCATATTAACCAAAGCGGGAGTCAGGATCTTATCGTCTGTAAGATTGACACTGTACTTTTTCTCCTTTTCGCCCGTTTTCATTGTGATATTCAGGGGGATAAGATCGGGCACTTGGCCGATCTCCCCATACAGTCCGGACATACGATCTTGTGAGAACTTACCCACCGGGATCTCTGAACCCGTGAGTTTGTGCGAAACATCGAGCTTGGGGACGATCGTCATAACATCCGCTTTGGTCATGGTGTAGCCGACAGTACCCAAATTGAACCAAGGGTGACCCCATGCCAAGACCTTGTTCCCGTCCACATAGGTGACAGTCCCTACGGCAGACATGTTGAGGTCCCCCGTGACGAGTTGCGCACCGACCGAATCTCCTCCCTTTAAAGTCAGGTCAGGAATTGTGATTTCCTCTTGAGATTGACCGGAGATACTGACACTCATCGGAGAAAAGCCCAGCTTTGAAAAAAAGTGTTTCGCCTTTTCAAAAACGCGGGGAGAAAAACCGCTAAAGACGAGGGGTACACTGATGGGCGTGAACGTACGGTCTCCGCTGATAATGGACGGATCTTTGTAAAAATAGGACTCGTAAATTTCGAACAGTTCGTTCAAAGGGAGATGTTTTTTGATCGGGATCTGTGGCGCAAAAGAAGACTTTGCAGGTTCCTTTTCTGGGATCGCCATCATCTCACCGATCGGAGTGACAAGTGCTAGAGGTTCTTTCACAAAGGCGCCAAGACTGTAAGATAATGCCCCGATCAATTTGCCATCGATATAGATCGGGCTTCCACTCATGCCTTGGATCACTCCCGCGCCCTCTATACCTTTGCCGCCGATCCTCACGACGATCAAATCCTTCTTTGGCTGAATATTCCGCATGACACCCAGAATCTCAACGTCAAATTCTTCGATAGTATCGCCGAGAAAGACACTCCGGCCCTTCCCCTTCATGCCTGCCTCTATCTGGTCAACCGGAAGAATATTTTGACCGCCTTCCAGACTTGTTAAAGACAAACCTTGAACCAGGACAAAAACCACAGTTAGTATTCGTATTATTCTCATCTTATTTATTATACTCTTTCTTGATTGACTTTGTCAGTTAATCTGAATTATTCATAAAAGCTGCCGACACATTTATTCAAAAAATCACTCGCTATTTTTATGTCTGCATCTTTTACCCTTCGGGCGAACCGATCTCACAGCATCGGCTTCGTTGCAGCTCGGGTTAGGTTGGGTCGGCTCGCAGCAGTCCACTACCGACCCGACCTAACCAACCAAACTTCGTGAGCCACTTCCTCCACCTTATTGTCAGGGTGGGGTGGGGTGGCCTCGATCCGTGAATAATCCATCTTTAGAGAATTTTGTCGATTTAGCCATGTATTAAATTGACAAGATAATCAAGATATTAATAACCTTGGTTACGGAATTATCGTTCCAATTATCTATCGTTAATAATCCAGACTATTTAATAATGCCCAGCAATTTGCCACATTTTTCGAAACTTCCCAGGACATAATCCAACTCATCATCCGTATGCGTGGCAGAATAGCTTGTCCTGATGAGGCTTTGATCTTTGGGGACAGCAGGATGGATCACAGGATTCGTAAAAATCCCATCTTCTCGTAGCAATTTCCACAGCATGAACGTCAGCTCATCGTTGCCGATGATAACTGGAATGATCGGGGTCTCTGTGGGGCCGGTTTCATAGCCCATATCCTGAAACCTGGTTCTCATTTTACCCGTGATCTGCCACAGTTTCTCTCTCCGCTCGGGTTCTGATTCGACGATATCGAGAGTGGCAAGCACAGTTGCCACCGAGGCGGGAGTTATGCTTGCGCTGAAAATAAGCGCTCTGGAATGATGTTTGACATAGGAGATGACTTTTTTCTCCCCAGCGACAAAACCACCTAGAGCGGCAAACGATTTACTAAATGTCCCCATGATCAAGTCTATATCCTCCTCCACTCCAAAGTGTTCTGCTGTTCCTCGGCCATTTTTTCCCATAACACCGACACCATGAGCATCATCCACCATGATTTTTGTCCCGTATTTTTTCCCCAACTTGACGACTTCTGGGAGGTTTGTCAAATCGCCTTCCATGCTGAAGACACCATCCACAACGATTAACTTGCCAGCTGAATCATCCAATGAACTCAAGGTTTTCTCTAAATCTTCCATATCATTGTGTTTAAACTTGTGGACTTCTCCATAGGAGAGACGACATGCATCCACGATGCTAGCATGCACCATCTTATCTGTGATGACCGCATCTCCTCGGCTCAGAAGAGTAGAGATTACACCTTGGTTAGTCTGAAACCCTGTGCTAAAAGTGAGAACGGCTTCTTTATTCATAAACTTGGCCAGTCTATCTTCCAACTCGACATGGAGATCCAGTGTTCCGTTCAAAAAACGGGAGCCACAAGTAGCCACACCGTATTTATCCACAGCCTCCTGTGCTGCTTTCATCACTTTCGGATGATCGAGTAATCCCAAGTAGTTATTGGATCCCACCATGATCATCTCTTTGCCATCGACTTTGACCTTATTTCCTTTCACTTCCTGGATCGGTGTAAAATAGGGATAGAACCCCATGGCCATAGCCTCTTCAGCGCGTGTGAAGTTGTAACATTTTTCAAATAGGTTCACTATTCCCTCCTTTCCTGGGAATATTCATTAAAGATACGTGTGTTAACAACATTTTTCTAGCCCTGCATGCACTCGGTTTGACCGCAGAGGACTATTCTTTTACAATCTAAATCGTGAAGATTTTAATTACGGGTGGAACTGGCTTTATCGGAAGCCATCTCATTGATCATTTTTTAGATTATAAAAATACCGAAATATTCGCCCTTGTCAGGGACATAAACAATCTTAAATGGCTGAAAGGGCTCAAGATCAATCCCCTCAAAGGAGACCTTCTGAATATTCCTTTACTTCCTCCTGACATTGACTACGTCTTCCACGTTGCAGGCTCAACAAAAGCATACAAAATGGCTGATTATTATACAGTAAACCAACAAGGGACAGCAAGTCTTTTTCAGGCCCTCCATGCACAGAATAGCCGCCCCAAAAGGGTCGTGTATCTGAGCAGTATAGCGGCTTCGGGACCATGCTCCGATGGAACGGCAGTTAAGGAAGACTCTCCGCCATGTCCTGTCTCACCCTATGGGAGAAGTAAGCTTGAAGGTGAGACAGAAGCATTAAAATTCAAAGACAGATTTCCGATAGTCATAGCCAGAATCAGCGTTGTGTTCGGTCCACGGGACAGAGCGCTCATCTCCTATTTCAAATTCATCCAAAAGGGTATTCTTCCTTCTGTGGGTTCGAAACAAAAACTCGTGAGTTTGATCTATATCAAGGACCTCATCAAGGCCTTAGACCTATGTATTCATAAAGAACTCGCAAACGGCGAGATCTTCCATTTTGCCAACCCCGACCCCTCCAGTTGGGAGGAATTGGGAAGAGTGGCAGCCGAAGCTATGGGTATCAAACTGTTCAATCTGAAATTCCCCCTTCCGCTTGCCTACCTTGTGTCTTGTGGCGCAGAAATGCTGGGGAAAATACGTAAGAACCCAAGTATCCTCAACCGCCAGAAATTTGAAGAATTGAGACAGGACGGTTGGATGGTTGACACACAAAAAGCAAAAGAAAAACTCGACTTCAATCCTCAATATTCTCTGCAAGAAGCCCTACACGAGACGATCGACTGGTATATAAAGAACAGCTGGCTTTAGACTCCCCTCAAGAATTATTTTTTCTTCTGGAAGATACGTGCAGATGTGAAAAAAGCGGAGGAAAATTTGGAGGCGTATTTGAGACACCAACCCTCCTCTTGTGAGCAGGCAAAATACTTGATCTTTCCTCTAATAGTATGATTCCCGCGTTTGGCATCCATATTCACAGAAAAGGGTATTTCAATAGGCTCCTTCAAGTCCAGGTACTCTTTTCCATCCTCTTCCTTTATCTCGATCTCCAGGTCTGAGGCAGAGAAAAAATTCTTCGGGAAAATAAGCTCATCTGATGGCTCCAGCTCAATGGTAAAGGATGGTTGGGAGCTGACTCTGATCCCTTCTTTGACGGTAAACTTCAAAACGACTTTCCCTTCCTGGCCTCGTCGCAATCTTTTCGGATTAATGGAGACATTGACTTTTAAAAGATCGTCTACACCGGATGATAAAAATCCCAACAACAAAAAAGGGACGATGAGTAAAAGGATGAATCTTTTCATGCTTAACCTCTCTATGGTCCCAAACAACCTTATCTCTATTTATCCTGGACTATCCATAAAAAACGTCGATGATTATTTTACTTCAACAATGTCAATAATTTATCCTGACATTGTTGAAAAAACTTTTCAAGAAGAATCTTTCTATATTCATCGACGTTTTTTACCCTTCG
>JAGLRY010000269.1 GCA_023135995.1 Candidatus Aminicenantota bacterium
TTGGCTCGTGAATAATCCAGGTTATCAAACGAAATTTAAGACGTGAAATGTAAAACGTAATATGTAAAAAAAGTATTATTTGTACACATTAAGGAGTAGTTGCTTTTCATGTTTCATGTTTTACGTTTAGCGTTTTACTTTTTTGAACAGAGAAGTATAGATTTTTTCTCATATATCGATTATCATTAATTAGCCTGGATTATTCACGAGTTGAGGTTGCCGTAGAGGCAAGGCGCAAAGGTAAAAAATGTCGACAATAAATAGAAAGCACATTGAAAACGAAAACGTCAAGGTGATTTACTGCAAGAATAATGTAAATGATTGATATTGCTTTTGTTGAATCAAGTATCGACATTTTTTATGAATAGTTCAGGTTGGGAAAAGGATATCGTCATGAAAGCAGAAACAAAAATCACAGGAACAGGGCATTATGTTCCTCCAAAAGTCATCACCAATTTCGACCTTGAAAAGATGATAGAGACATCCGATGAGTGGATTCGTCAGAGAGCGGGCATCAAAGAACGCCGCTTTGCTGACTCTGGAGTTGGGGCCTCTGATCTCGGATATCAAGCCGCTCTTAAAGCTATCGAAGATGCTCAGATCGACAAGGCGGACATAGACTTTATCATCGCCGCTACACTCTCGCCCGATCATTACTTTCCCGGGATCGGTGTGATGATCCAGGAGAAACTGGGACTGGCAACTATCGGCGCTCTGGATGTGAGGAACCAATGCAGTGGTTTCATATACGCGCTTTCTATTGCCGATCAATACATCAGAGCTAAGACCTACAAAAAAATACTTCTCGTCGCGTCGGAGGTCCAATCACACAACCTGGACTTTTCGGACGAAGGAAGAGATCTCGCTGTCCTCTTCGGCGATGGGGCGGGAGCAGTCATCCTGGAGCCTAACTCAACACATGAAGATAACAGAGGGATCCTCTCCACCCACCTGTTCGCAGATGGGCGGCATATCTCTGATCTTTGGATGGAAAAACCAAGCCCCAATGACAAGCCCGTCTTTCCTGAGGATTTTCTGGATCACAAAGGATATTTCGCCCGCATGAACGGGAAAACTGTGTTTAAGAATGCTTCCGAAAAGATGCCACAAGCAGTCAGAGAAGCGCTAGAGACTAACCAGCTGACAATCGATGATGTCGACCATCTCATCCCTCATCAGGCGAATGACAGGATCAGTTTGATGGTGGCAAGAAATTTGCGCATTCCCGTCGAAAAAGTTATCAGAAACATTGACCGTTACGGCAACACAACAGCTGCCTCAATCCCTATCGCTCTCGATGAGGCCTTGAAACAAGGTCGAATCAAAAGCAACGATATTGTGGTCCTCACCGCATTCGGATCCGGTTTCACTTGGGCATCGGCAGTTATTCGCTGGTGATGTGTGGAATAATTTAGGCTGGATATTGCCTTTTTTTATATTTTTGTGGTAGGATTTCAAATCTTATCTTGGATATTATAAATAAATTCCGCAAAAAAAGGCTTTGCCACAGGAGGACTAAATGAGGAAAACCACTATTGTACTTTTCATCCTTGTCTTCTGTTTCTGGACAGTGGGAACTCTTTTTTCTCAGCAGAACGAAGAAGACCAAAAATTCCTAAAATTCCTGGACGGCTATTTCGATGCCCTGTGGAAATTCTACCCCACAATGGGAACTCTTCAGGGATACCACAAGTACGACAACAAACTCGAGGGCCTGAAAAGCGGTAACATCGAAAAGCGTCACGAAGAACTGGATAAATTCAATCAGGAGCTTGTCGCTAAAATCGACAGCACAAAGCTGAGCCCTGAATTCCAGATAGACCATGCTATGATGGTGGATGGTCTAGACAGAGAGCTGATCAAGCACGAAAATTTGCTTCCTTGGGACTACAATCCTCTCTTTTATAATTCCATCTTTAACAACTGTGTCCGAAGCCTGCTCACAAAGGAATTTGCCCCGGCAGATGAAAGAGCCAAGAATGCGACACAAAGACTTAAAAACCTGCCAAAACTCATCAAGCAGGCCAAAGAAAACCTGAAAACCCCGCCCCAGATCTACACAGAGACAGCCATTGCACAGTTTGCTGCCATTCTTGAGTTCTACAAAAACGAGCTGCCCCAACTGATAGGTCAAGCACCGGAAGCCCATAAAGCCAAATTGCAGAGCGAGTATGCGAAAGTGATCCCTGAGCTAGAAGGTTATCAATCCTTCCTCCAATCGGAACTCCTTCCGCGGTCCACAGGAAACTTTAGGCTCGCTGAGGCTCACCGCAGACTGATACGAAGCACATTCCAGAACAGCATCCCCCTTCCCGATCTTGTCGCCCGTGCCACAGCAGATTACCACAATATCCGTCGAGAGATGTTTCTCGTCGGCATTCCGTTCTACAGGATCATGTACCCCAATATCAACCTCGAGCAACTCACGACTCAACGGGGAGAAGAAGAAGTCAAGAATATCGTTATCAAGGGAGTGATCGACAAAATAAAAGGCGAACACATCTCCAAGGATGAATTCGTCGATAAGATCAAAGCCTCCCAAGAGGAGATCCAAAACTTCCTCCGTGAAAATCAGCTCCTGGACCTCCCAGAAGCAAATTTCACCATCGAGACCATGCCGCTCGAATCTTTTGGTAAACAATGGACAAGGATCGTTCCTCCTGGAGTCTACGAGACGACCGAGGACTATGTGTGCTATCTTTCTCCCATTCCCGATACGGTAGATGAACAAACAGTGACATCTTTTCTCGAGGAATTCAATAACTTCTTCGTTCCGTTTTTCACCTGCAGAAACATCTATCCAGGTCCTTTTGTTCCTTACTACTTCACGCGCAAAAATCCCTCAACGGTGAGAAAAATGTATCCGAATATGCCATTGCTCAAAGGATGGTCTGTTTTTGTTGAAGAGATGTTGCTGTATGCAGGATATGGGAATTACGACCTCCGGCTGCGCCTCAACCAGCTGAAAAACCGTTTGAAAGCTGTTATCGATTTCAATCTCGACTTCAACATCCACGAAAGCGGAATGACAAAGGAAAAAGCGATCGCCTATATGACAAGAGGCGCATTTCTCACTGAGGCAGAGGCCGAATTGAACTGGCACCGGATCATACTGAATCCGGGAGAATCGACTTTCATATACGTGGGTATTCAAGAGTTTCTAGACCTCGAACTGGAATACAAAAAGCTCAAAGGAGATGCCTTCACAAAAAAAGAGTTCCTCAACAAGGTTCTCCGCTACGGAGCTCTCCCAATGCGCCATTTGAAACAAAAGCTCTCGCAGTAGCTCGAATTGAGTTTACTCGTTGATTCGCATGCCCACTTAAGCGGGAAAGAGTTCGATAGTGACCGCCATGAAGTCATTCAGAGAGCTTTCCAGGAAGGGATAGGAGCTATCCTCTGCCCTACAGAACTGACAGAGGCGAACGAACTCCAGAACACCCTCGGCATCATTCAATCGTACCCTAATGTCATCGCTGCAGGTGGTGTTCACCCCCACAATGCCAAAGGTTTCACACCTGACTGTCCTCAAAAGATAGAGGCTCTCGCAGAGGCCAAAAACATCCTGGCTGTCGGCGAAATCGGTGTGGATCTTCACTATAACATCTCACCCCCCGATCTCCAGGTTAAAGTCTTCCGTATGCAGCTCAACATTGCCCAGGAAATCGGTCTTCCTGTTGTCATCCACAGCCGCAACGCTAGGGATGAAGTGCTTAAAGCTATAAAGGAGGAAGAGTTCACACAAGGGGGGATCCTCCACTGTTTTACTGAGGATTGGGAATTTGCCAAGGAGATGATGGGATACAACTTCCTGATCTCCTTCTCAGGGATCCTCACATTTCCCAAGGCACACTCTTTGCGAGAGGTTGCTATCCAGACACCATTAGACAAACTCCTCGTTGAAACAGATTCTCCCTATCTGGTCCCGGCACCCCATCGTGGAAAAATTCAAAGGAATGAACCTGTTTATGTTAAAGAAACCGCTAGATTTCTCGCAGAGCTTAAAAATTTATCATTGGAAGCGCTAGCAGAAAAAACCACACACAATTTTGAATCACTCTTTCAGATTGAAATTAAGAAACCGAGATGTTAATATATTTGCCACAACATCGGCCGGAAACGGCTAGAGGTTGCTGAAGATGAGAGACGCGAAAACATTCATCAATGCCCAGTTGGAACAGAATGTCTCTCTCATGGATCTGTACAAGAGCATCCAGCAAGACCTCGAAAAGGTGGAAGACACCCTCGAGCTTTTCACCAAATCAAAGAATCCCCTCATCTCCGAAATTAGCGATTACCTGTTTAAAAAAGCCGGCAAAAGGATCCGGCCAGCGCTTTTGATGCTCTGCGCCAGGCTTTTTGGTTATGAGGGCGATGAGCATATCCTCATGTCAGCACTCGTGGAAACCATCCACACAGCCAGTCTTATCCATGATGATATCATCGACCATTCTGATGTGAGGAGAGGACGGCCGACTGTCCATGCTACTTGGGGTTCGAACATCACTGTACTCCTCGGAGATTACCTTTACATCAAGGCTCTCAACCTCGCGGTCCAGAGCAAACATAGTGAGATCATCCGAATCCTCACCGATACATCCGCCCAAATGATAGACGGAGAGCTCTATGAATATTACGTGAGTGGAAATTTTCAACTGGAAGAGAATGACTATCTCGACATCCTCAACAAAAAGACGGCTTCACTTTTTAGTGCCTCGTGCCTGATCGGGGGAATCCTCTGTGACACATCAGAAAAGGAGCAAGAATCGTTGGCAGAATACGGAAGAAACCTCGGAATGTCCTTCCAGATCGTTGACGATCTCCTGGACTACACCGGGGATACCGAAACGCTCGGAAAACCTGTCCTCACCGATTTGGAGGAGGGCCGGATCACTCTTCCACTGATCCACACTCTGAATCATGATGGCAAAGAAAATCGGGATCGGATCACTCAACTGATCCAACAGAAAGATCTCGGCAAAGAAACAAAGGGCGAAATTCTTGAGATCGTCGAGTCAAACGGAGCTCTGGATTACACTTATAGGAAAGCCGAGAGTTATGCGTTCAAATCTAAGGAGATCCTCAATCAATTCCCCCAATCCATCTATCGAGATTCGCTGAATCTGGTCCCAGATTTTGTGCTCAATCGAAACTTATAATCCTTTTTCACATTTTCACGTTTCACGAAAAAAGAGATGCTAGAGATCGAAGTCAAAATCAGAATTGATGATTTGGCTGATATCAAAGAAAAGATCCTATCCCAGGGAGCAACACTCGCCAAAGAACGACATTCGCACGACGACACTTTTTATGATTGGCCTACCTTAGAACTCCGAAGAAAGCACCATGCCCTGAGAGTCCGCAAAATCAATAAAAAAATCTTTCTCACATTCAAGGGACCGGAACAAAAATCGAGAAAATTCAAGATCAGAGAGGAGTACGAAACAGAGGTCAAGAATGAAAAACATCTCAGAAAAATCCTTAAGTCATTAAGACTCCAGCCAGTTTTCCAGTATTCGAAATTCAGAACTGTTTTTCGAAAAAAAAGATTGACGATCTGCCTGGATGAAACACCCATCGGCGATTTTCTTGAACTTGAGGGACAACAAAGCGAGATCGTAAAGTTTGCGGATACGCTGAACTTCTCCAAAAAGGATTTTATCAAGCTAGACTACGTCCAACTTATACAAAGAGAAAAAGGGTCGTGAATTAACCTGGATTATTCACAGGAGAGGATCGGTTTTCTTATCCTTCTTTTTTGCTGGATTTCTTCTTTGTGGTCTTCGTCTTTGAGGTTTTAGTCTTTTTATCAGGCGAAGCTTTCTTTTTCGGTGGTTTTTTTGCTTGATCTTTCTCTTTTTCTGGAGCCTCTTCTTTTAAAACCCCTTCCTCAGCGAGCCCCAGTTCCTCGCCGATGAAGGCTTCATCCTCGCTCCCATGGAAATCTTCTGCTTTTGGCTGAACAATTTCGTAATCGATCAACCGCTGTTTCACTTCTTTTTGTGCAACTTGAATCAGATTTTTTGATTTAGTTTTGATCTTAGGTTTTGCCCCTTCGAGCAACTGCTTTGCCCTCTTTGATGCTAGGATAACAAATCTGAATTTACTGTCGAGGTCGCCATAAGCTTTCAAGTAGATATTTCTCCGAATATAAAATTTTGATGTAACCTGGACTATTCATAAAAAATGTCGATACTTAATTTAAATTATACGATATCTGTTTATTACCTCAACTCGTGAATAATCCAGGTTAAACAAAAAAGATACCAGAAAAACGAACTGATTTCAACACTTTTGTGCACATTTCCACACTTCCACAGTACAATATTGTCCGTTTTTCGTGTAAAATTCGTGCTTCTTGAACAGATTTTTTTAACGCATTTTGTCATCATTTTTGATCTGGCAATAGAGAAACAATTAGTGGTGAGACAATGACGATTTTTATTTAATTATCAGGGTGAGTGTGTTAAAATGTTTTGCTAAAATGGATAACGAACCTAAGGTCCCAATGCTCTCTGTCCACACAGATTCCGAGAAGACTATTTGGGCCGTTGGAGGGGGCAAAGGCGGGACGGGGAAAAGCTTTATCTCATCAAGTTTAGCCATCCATCTCTCTTCACTCAAAGAAGATGTTGTCCTCATCGATGCTGACCTAGGGGGGCCGAACCTGCACACATTTTTGGGAATGGAAGAGTCCGATATTGATCTGGGCCACTTTTTCACGAATAAAGTCGCTAAACTCCAAGACACGATATCGCTCACACCCTTTGAAGGATTGAGACTGATCAAAGGAACAGAAAATGTTCTTTTTACATCGAATATCAACTATTACAAAAAGCTCAAACTGATAAGACACATCAAAACTTTTAATGCCAAAAGAGTTATCATCGATATCGGGACAGGAACTTCATACAACTGTATTGATTTTTTTCTCCTATCCAATCCTGGAATTCTTGTAGTGAATCCTGAACCGACTGCGATCGAGAATGCCTACTATTTTTTAAAATCCTGTATCATCAGAATCCTTAAATTCTACATTGACCATTATGGCATTCAAGACTTAGCCAAGAAGGTTTCAGATCAGATCCAGGATACCTCGAAATCAATCTACAGTTTTTTCAGTGAGATCATATCTCACGATAAATTCTATGCTGATCTTCTCTATAGGGCGTTGCAGAGGTTCAATCCATGTCTTATAATTAACAAGGCACGAGATGAGCGCGATGTTCTGCTTGGTGAATCGATCGCAAATGTCGTCCAAAAATATCTTGTGGTGGAGCTAAAATTCATGGGAGCGGTGCCATTCGATGAGAACGTCCACTGGAGCCTTAAGGGTATAACTCCATTCATGATTAATCATCCTGATTCTGAGGCCGCCAATGCTATCAAATCCATTGCGGAAAAATTGAGCGGCAGAAACGAGTCCAAGAGGATAGCAATCGAGGCCAAAGTATCATGAGTCTAAAAAAAATCGAAGAAATGAACCACTATGAGATCTTGAACGTTAACAGGAGCGCTTCACAACAGGAAATTCAAAAGGCTTATATCATCGCAAAAGCAGCCTACCAGAAAGATTCACTTGCCCACTACAATCTCGTCTCTGAAAGCGAACGGAAAGAGATGATGACTCAAATCGAAAGGGCTTACCTCATCCTGAGCCATCCAAAAAAGCGGAAAAAGTATGACCTCAGGACATTCCACTACAAAAACGAAAACAAAGAGGCCTCCTTTTACAGGCAATCCACACAAAAATTGGTTATTGAAGACGGCGAGAAGAAAGGCTTCTGGACGAGGCTGAAAAACAAAATATTCTTTTTAAGAAAACCATAAGTGTCTCCCCCAATTAATACTCCGTCATGATATCATCTTCGGTGCCAAAGGCTCCATCGTGACCCGCTGAAGTGAGCCTAAAATTTTCGTCAGAAAGCCGTTCGTATTTTATCTTATTTCCCCACGCATCCAATTTACCGGTAGTGAGAGCCGGCGAGAAGCGAATGTCATCCAGGCTTTGTGGGGCAGTCCCGAGACTCACGATATAGGAAAGGATTTCTTTCTGTAGAGAGGACATGTTCGTCTTCGTCAACTTTTGTTTTGTTGAAGAAAAGGCTGCTATTTGCTCTGGGATGTCTTTTTTTTCTCCAGATTTTGACGTGTAGAGGAAAAAAACCACAATGGCAACAAGAAGAATGATAACCATAAATCCTCTGATTTTCATGATTCCTCCTTTAAGGCCCGTTTTTCTGTTCTTGAGCAAGAAGTTTGGCACGCATTCTGTAATAGGGTATGAGAATGAGGATAACGATAAAGATCATAAAAAAATACGTTCTATTGATCCCTTCTCCAATTTGGTGAGCTAAAAGGATGAGGCTGCTCAGAACGTGAATGAAGATCAAATTAAAAAAAATGAGGCTGAGCAACACATAATCCTTTAGAAGTTTCTTCCGCCATGTCTCCTTATCTCTCAATGACAAGATTTGGGCGATCCCTATGAAAAAGAAAACAAAGAGAGTCTGAACTGTCGGATAAACGAAAAAGACCGGTGACTTGTTTGCCAGCATTGGAGGTTGGCCTAAAAAATTGATCCAGAAAGGCATCTGCTCAGGAAGACGCGGATATGAATACAGAGCCAGTATCCAACTGACAACTACAAGAATACAGTTAAAGATGAAAAGAATGAGGAGTGACTTCTTTTGCATCAATTTTGCAGGACTCCAACTAGCTTCTTTTTCCCTCTAAGAATTCCAGGAGATCGTCTTCATTGATCCACCACTTTCTTCCTATTTTCTGAGCTCTGATCTTGCCAGTTTGGACCAATTTGAGAGCTGTGACCTTGCTGATCTGGAGTTTATCCTGGATATCCAATAGGGAATACTGTTGGATGACCTTGCTTCCTAACCATATTGTTCTCATCCGGTTTCCTAACCTGAATTATTTATAAAAAATGTCGATACTTATTATAACTGAAGCAATTTCAATAATTTAC
>JAGLRY010000027.1 GCA_023135995.1 Candidatus Aminicenantota bacterium
TACCCCTAGCTTTAAGGAGAATAGAATATAGATTTGTAGGGGAAGAGTCAACACAAGACGAGATTTTATTGGCACTAGGATCTGCGGAGGCAAGATGTTGATCCAACGTTTAGTAGTAGAACCAAATTGTCCGGTAGTCGCGGATCTGTTCGCCCCGCACAGCAAGTTCTTCCAAATAGTCATAGATGGGGACGTCGATATAGTTATAAGGAGGTATGGGGCGTATGTTTTTTTCCCAGGGATGAAACTCATAAACCCGCGAGCCATCGGGAAGGACCATGACCATCCGGTGGTCCTGCCAGGCCCGGAGATGATTCTTGCCCAATTTGGGGACATTAAAAACCGGCTCGTCTGTTCGGTCGAGGCCCGGCAGGAGTCGCGCCTCCTCTTTCCGCTCTTGCAGGATCCGCGCGATCGGGACCATGTAGCGGCGGGTCTCCTCTTTCCCCTTCATGTTAAAGGTGTAATAGGGATCCACACCAATGAGGCGCAGATCTTTCCGGAGTTTGGCGGATTCGAATCGCCTGGAATTTTCTACGGTGAACACTTCCTGATTATAGACATTCATACCGGTGCGTTTGATCTTCTGCACAGCATCCTTTGCATCCGGAGTGATCTCGTAGGAATGTTCAAAATGAGTGATGATGGCCACCTCTCGCCTCCCCGGCACATGAAAGCGGGAAAGCGTCTTCACCAGGCTGTCTGTCCAGCGCATCGGCAGAACCACAGGAGTCCTTGTTCCAAAACGGATGCGGTAGATATGATCGATCTCGGCCAGAGACTCGAATAGCCATTCGAGCTGTTCGTTATTCATAATGCCGGGGTCTCCCCCCGTAATCAGGATGTCTCCAATGGAGGGATGTTCCTTTAGCCAGTCCACCGCCTCTTGGATCATCTTGCGGCCGACTGTGGCTTTGGGGTCCAAAACTTCATCGATCTCCCAGTTGCGCTGGCAGTACACACAGATCTGGGAACAGGTGTTAAAGGGCTTCAGGATGGCGATTCCCGGGTAGCGTCTTGTTACTGTATCAATAGGAGAGGTATCGTGCTCTCCCATGAAGTCGAACACCATCCCGCGATCCCGGCGATGTTCGGTCATGAGATCCACATATTCCGGAGGCGGAATCACTTGCGCCCGCACAGCATGATCATAGCCGATGGAAAGCATTCGATCCATCAAACTCAAATAATAGGGGGTGATGCCGAAAGGGATCCGATTTTTCGTGGCTTTGGTGATGGCGGCTTTCTGTTCGGCCGAGAGTTCGATAAGGTCGAGCAGAGGGACTGCATCCCGGATCACGTGGCGTATGTGCCAGCGGTAGTCCTGCCAATCACTCTTGTTCGCCTTGAAATAGTTTAGAATACGATTTCGATTCTCTCTCCTCCATTTGATGACATCCGATTCCAGCCCTGAGGGGTATTTCTTGAAATATTTCTGTATGGTTGACCCTATGTCATCGAGGATCTCCATCCGGGCCATTGCAGCCTCTTTTCCTTCAAGTTTGAGAAAATCAGGGATGCCCTTCCGCGCCTCTTCCGACTCAAAATAGATGTTGGATTTCCCGGCTACGCCCCTGAACAGGTTTATGAATTCCATAAGGAAACCCACCGAAACTTCTTGAGCCAGTTCATTTTGTCGATTGCGTGCCAGCTTCCAAAGGTTATCCAATGCCGATGTCCCGGTACGGTACTCGTTAACCGGCCCGATAATGCTCTTAAAAACTCTGATACATTCCCGGACTGTCGCTTTTTCCAGGATGTGTAGGTCATTGTCCACATCAAAAACCCGACGCTCCGCTTTCTCCAGGTAAGTGTACAGAGACTTCCGCGCACCCTCCAACGTCTTGGCGCGTTTTAGCCGAAGATAAATATCCTGGTTGGCCTCCCAGAGCCGCTGGAGATAAGCTTCGTAGTTGACCTCAAAGCGAGGTTTGACCATCTCCACGGAATCCGTAAAAACATCGTCGATGATCTTTGTCCGAATCGGACTTACCCGGTCTTTATTGGTTTTATTTGTTTTTTTTGGCATTGGTCTTACCATTAAAATATCAAATTTATGTTGTCTTTAGCAAAAGATTTCACAAAGATCGCCACGGACAAATGTCATTTTGACAAGAATTTTCTCCTCTGATATAATTCCGTCAACAAAGGCGGTTGATAAGGGGAAGGACGCATGTCTAGGCAAAAAAAACCGGAAACTGCACACCATCGTTACATCTTTGTGGATAAGTTTGAAAAAGACGAAGGTTTCCGCGATTATCTAGCTCGGATGGCTCGCATTGGCATGCGAAATGCTGG
>JAGLRY010000270.1 GCA_023135995.1 Candidatus Aminicenantota bacterium
AAATTCAACTTTTTAAAATTGAACTTCATGGCTGAATGTGATATACAAAACCAGTTATGAACTTTATCAAACTCGAACCACAAAAGAGGAGGTTCTTATGAAAAAGTACATGCTGTTTGGTCTTAGTCTGGCATGTTTTTTCTTAGTTAGCTGTTTCTTCTTGAGTTGTGGATCAGGAGGTTCAGATCAACCTGTTGCTGAGGTATCAGAAAGCTCTGAACAGGCCTATTTTGCAAAACAAGTGAAAGTCTTCGGCATCCTTGTGGTTGCAACAAACAATGTCGCTGATGATAAGCTGCTCCATGCAGCAAACATGATGGCCGAGTATTTGGATAATGATGAGGACGGGATGCCAGACAATCCCAAGGTGCTGGATGCTCTGGTCAGCCAGAATACCATGCTGGTGATGGCCAAAGACGAGGATGAACTGAGGGCGATAGGCCGAGGTGTACTTCCTCCGGGCGCCAAACAATCTCTCTATGATTATGAGACCCGCCCTGGCGGTGCTGCCCAAGGTTTATTTGACGCTGCGCTAGAGGAGATCATCCATCCCATAACGGATGTAGGTTATGCGACAGCCTATCCCGAAGTTTTCGGTACAGAACCTGGTTCCGAAGTGGCCAAGATCATGGATGAAGCCAGGGGAGGGCATTTTGAGCCTGTCCCGGAAAAATACCCAGACAATGCTTGGTATACATATTACGATGAGACGTGCGAATACGATTGCCAGATCACAGAATATATTTATTGGGCACTGACATCCATCCTTGGTGCACAGGATTTTCTCGGGAGACTGGAACAGATCCAGGACGAGTGGCGATACAACACAGCAGAGAAGCTTAAGACTGGAGACCCAAAGATCTATGCATTGCTCACCGACCCTCAGTACAAACTCCCGACTGTTCTCCCTGATGGTGTTTACAAGGCCGAATCATTCACGATCGAAGAATATAAACAGTGAGAAGGTAATTCGTTTGACTTTAACATTTCCATAAAAAATAATAGTGGGCATGAGGAATCCTTACAGACATATATTGGAGAAATCGTGGATGTACACAGGATAAGGAAAGCGAGGCGTCTCTATGACAAGACGAGATATCACATCTTTATTGAAGTGCAGAAGAATCGATGGCTTGAGATCGAATCCCTTAATAGGGTGACGTATGATTCGATCCAGTCTTTTTTGGAATGTGAAAAAGAAACAGGAATCAGAGTGGTCGGTTTCACTGACCAAAATTTTCAGTGGGGAACCATCAAGGAATGGGAGCATTCGGGGATTATTAAGGATTTAAAATTAACAAAAGGATAAAAAAACTTAACGGAGGATAAATAATGGAATATCGGAATTTAGGACGAACAGGAGTGAGTGTTTCGCCCCTTTGTTTTGGAACGGACTGCTTTGCCGATCCCATCCCGGAAAAAGAATGTGCAGCGATGATGAATCGTGCAATTGAGGTGGGGTTCAACCTCTTCGACACAGGAGATTCTTACGCAGAGGGAGAAGGCGAGCGTATTATCGGTCGGACGCTGAAAGACAATGGGCTGCGTCATTCAGTGTTGCTCGCCACAAAGTGTGACCACGGACAGCGCCGTCCTGGATTAACGCTGGATGAATTTGTTCCAGAGCTCGGCGCGAACCAGAGTGGACCTACGCGTTTGAACATGGTCCGGGCTATTGAGGGGTCTTTGAAGCGCTTTCAGACAGACTATATCGACCTCTACCAGATTCACCGCCAGGATTTGGAAGTGCACATCGAGGAGACTTTGAGTGCGTTGACAGATTTGGTACGCGCAGGGAAGATTCGCTACGTGGGTCTTTCGACACATCCTGCTTGGGCTGTGACGGAAGCGATCCTTCTCAGTGAATTTAAGGGGTATGTGCGTATTGCAACAGAACAACCACCCTACAATCTTTTAGATCGGCGTATCGAGAATGAATTACTACCCATGGCCGAAAAGTTCGGCTTGGGAATCATCACCTGGTCACCCCTTGCTATGGGGATTTTAGCGGGAGTGTATGATAAAGAAGACGAATATCCTTCCGATTCACGGGCGGCATTACGCGGAGGGTTTTATGCAGACCGGGTAACGGCAAAAGGCATCGAAGTGGGGAGAAAGTTTTCTGTGCTGGCCAAAGAGGCCGGACTGACTCCTGCTCAATTAGGATTACTGTGGTGCAAAGACCAGCCGGGCATCACTGCTCCTCTAGTAGGTCCTGAGACTATGGAGCACCTTGAGGATACGATTCCGGTGTTGGAGATGACCCTGTCTGATGAATTGCGGGAAGCCTGTGACAATCTCGTTCCTCCCGGAAGCAACGTGGCGAATTTCCACAACACTGCCGGCTGGATGAAGGCTCAGCTTACTTAATTGGGACCCATTTCATCTTGGCAAGCCTGATGCCATCGTAGTCCGGATTCAGGGCTGTTAGATAGAAATCCGGGCCGTCTTTAATGATCCTCACAACCTCGTAAGGCAGGCTGCCGACAAGATACTCATCGGAATCCACTCCAAAATCCAACGGATTTTGGGACCTGTAAATGGCAGTCGCATAGTCGTCACTGTCTTTGATGGGATGGGCTCGGAAAAAATAAAACGCAAAATCATGGGGCAAATAGTAGGTGAACGCACATTCTGCAGCTGCAAGTCCGTCTCCTCCGATCCCTCCTGAACAGACCACGACCGAATCCCCCCAGTTTATAAGGTCGGTTGAAGTCCTGCAGTAGATGGCGCCTTTCCCTTCTGGGACACCAGTATAATAGATGTAGTACTTATCCCGGTAGGCCATCACCATGGGATCTCGGCTACTTGTGTCAGGCTTTTCTGAAAATAATCCGGTGAGGCCGTCGGCATTCAAGTGTCGGGCAAAAGTCTTGCCGTCCCAGCTCTTAGCCAGGCAGATATTGACCCAATCACCGTAATACATATAGTAGACATCCCCTTTCCGGAGAACATAGGGCGCTTGAAGCCCTCCTTCAGTCTCTCCGAGATTCGGGTCTGCTTCCATGGCTATCCCCATGGGGCGCCAGTCTTTGTCTGTCAATCTCTCGCCTTCCCAGCGGTAAAAAAGCCGGGTTTTCCCCCCACACCCGGTATAACGAACGCAGGACCATAACTGCCAAGTGCCGTCAGCGGCTTGCCAGATACCAAAATCCAGAGGCTCCTGACGGTCTGTCTGGTATTTTCCTAGATCCGGATTTCCGGCGATCTGCCACCAATCTCCGACAACTTCGGGAATCCATGCTTTGTGATCTTTGGCCATTTTTTTCTCCTCGATCGATTCTGATCTAACGATGAATATCACACTAGCAAAGAGTTAACTTACCATAAGCGGAATTCATATTACTAAGGATCTTAGGAAAATGCAAAATGACTTCATCTTTATGTGCACTTGAGGAAACATTTCCAAATCCGTGAGAAGGGCTGGACAGGCATGGTGCTGTGTAGGGTCCGTTCCCCGAACGGACCGTTTGGGAAACGGTCCCTACATTTTTATAGAGCCGCACTGCTGTCCTGTTATTCGTTTTCGAAATCACCGGTTGGGACACTCGGATATCATTCATCGCGGATATGGAAATGCCACTTGCTCGGATGTTGACAGAAACCTTTGATTTTGCTAAACACTAGATTTTAGTCTCCGAGCTTTTGGCCTAAAGGCTCATAGGCTATGGCTAAAAGCCGATAGGGTCGAACGGGAAACGGCTCTGCCTCCCGTATTTGGAAAGGAGATTGTTCTTGAAAAAGCACCTAATATTATCTCTTATCTTTTCTCTTGCAATTTTTCTTGCGGTCCCTTTTATCCAAGCACAAGAGGAACAAACACAAAAGGAGAAAAAGAAATCCGATGAGCCTGCCAAAATCACAGAGGAGATCTTAGTCATTGGTGAAGCGCCCAAAGATCTTCCCATTTCAACAGTCACGCGTTTGGATTCCACAACGTTTGAGAGGAACAGACCTGTCGACCTCTCTGAAGCCATCAAGTTTGCACCCGGAGTTTATGTCAGTGCGGGGAGTAAGGATGAATACACTCTCAAGCTCAGGGGCATAGACTCGAGGCGGATTGTGCTATTGGTCGACGGTATTCCCGTATATGAGCCTTATTTCAGCTCCTTCGACTTAAAAACTGTGGCAGCTGGAGGGATCGATTCAATCCAGATCACCAAAGGACCCTCCTCTGTCCTCTACGGGCCCAACACTCTGGGTGGTATTGTCAATGTCGTCACAAGACGGCCCAGCGCCGGTTCTGAACTATCGCTGAATGCTTCTTATGGAGAGAATAACACTCGGAGCCTTATTCTGGATACAAATCATCAGTGGAATCGTCTCGGATTTGCTGGAACGTTGCAGTACCAGGATTCAGATGGATTTGTTTACCCAGATGAGAAGATGGGGAAGACGGATCGGATGAACAGCGATTACCAAAGAACGAATCTCAATCTCAAGCTATACTACACCCCCTCTGACAGGACTGAGATCCTGTTCAATGCCGGCTTTTATCTCTCGAATTATGGAATTCCTCCTGGGTTAGACACAGACAGGCCCCGTTATTGGCGTTTTAAGAATTGGGATCGATATTCTTTTAATGCTGGAGGTTATACAGCCATTGGAGACAATTCAACACTCCATTTCAGAGCATTTTATGTTCAGTACGACAACACACTCGAGGGTTACAGGGATCGATCGATGACGGAATTGAATTTCGAAAGCACATTCGACAATTCGGTTTATGGTATTTATAGCCTATTGGATTTTCATCTCGCACCCACCCACACTTTGAAAACAAGTCTATCTCTTAAAAAGGATATCGCCCGCACTCAGGACGATGTCGATGAGCCATGGATAGAATATGACCAGGGGACTTATTCTCTGGGAATCGAGGACCATTTTTCGTTTTCTGAAAAGTGGCAGTTGATCGGGGGATTGAGTTTTGATCATCTGGAAAAATATGAGGGAGAAAACACATCCAAGGTCAATCCTCTTATCGGAGTCAAATTCTCTCCTGTAGATCCTCTGTCACTCCATCTTTCTTTTTCTCGAAAATCTAAGTTCCCCTCCATGCGCTCTATGTATTCCAGCACATCGGGCAATCCGGACCTTGTAAGCGAGGCAGGAAATAATTGGGAATTTGGCTTTACTTACAGTAAAGATTTTTATTTCACGGGTTCCGTGTTCTTTACTCGGTTTAAGGACATGATCGATAGTGTCCGGCTCCCTGACAGGACACGCCGGTTTTTTAATATTGGAGAGGCCTATATCAACGGGATGGAAATGCAATTGCAGAAGTCCTCACGCTGGATGAATGCGACTGTCAATTACACCTATCTAGACCACAAGAATGTCACTGACGACCGGCCTCTCGATGCTCTTGCGAACCACAATCTCAATTTTGATTGTGTCTTGTATCCGGTGAAAAATTTTCGTATCAGCTTTCTCGGAATGATCGCTTCCTCATCATCTTGGTATGATTTCGGTTCTGGTGAGCTTTTGGATATTCCTTCCTTTGCCAGTTTAGATGTTGTCGCTTCATATCGTTGGGGGACAATTGAGCCTTATATCAAAGCCACTAATGTCTTTGACCAGTTTTATTATACAGAGCCCGGATATCCCTGGCGAGGGCGCTACTTCGAATTTGGAATCAGAATGGACGTACTACGCTAGCCGATGACTTGTGCTAGGATCCAGATAATAAAAACAGTGACCACTGTCCCTGCGTAGGTCCAGTTGGGTTTCTTATCAGTTTTCTCCTTCCTTAAAAAGGGATACAGTAATGCGCTCTGGATTCTCTGTGATTCCTTCCAATGATCGAATCATTCCCAGTATAGCGTTTGTGAAAATCTTCTGGACAAAATCGTTCATAGGAATTGAATCTCCATCAATATGAAGGGCGATCGACGATTTCCGTTTTATCACCGAGCTTTGGATTTTATCTGCGATCTGGCTGATCTGATCAGGTCGGAAAACGGATTTGTCCGTGTCAACATCAAAATCAGAGACAACAGCAAAAAGCTCTTCCGGAAGACTCTCAATCTTTTCGGAGATTCCTTTCTTGAGTACTTCGATTTTTTTGATCGTTTTATCCCCTTTAAAGCCTTCAACCAGAACGATATCAGGTCTCTCGAAGTGCTTCACAGCTATACTTTCAGGACTGGGTTGGTCCTGGTTGTGGATGAGCACTCCTAATTGTTCCGGGGATGTCATGGATACAGCGTCGGCGCCAGCCTCTATAAAATTCCAGGAGTCTTTTCCATCGGTGTCGAGTTCAAAACCATGCGCACAGTGTTTAATGATAGCCACGGAATATCCTCTTTGTTTCAGCTCAGGGACCAGTTGTGTGATCAAGTGCGTTTTTCCCGTGTTGGACTTTCCGACGAAAGCGAATATTTTCATAAGATTAGAATCATTTTACTGGATATTGTGAAAAAATTGTATATCACAGCCTCTATAACTTGTCAAATTCAGGGTCATTTATATCAGGGCCTTCTTACAGGGAATGAAGAGATATGTGTTGGCGCAGAGTCGTCCGATAGCCACTGCTATGGTTGCGGCAATGGCGCCTATTGGATTGAACACGGCGATGGCCACAAACAAAATGGTAAAAATGGCGACAACTTCTATGGATGTGGCGATCGTGATGGGTGTTGTTTTCTCGTTCTTTACGAGAAGAGCTCTCTGGAAAGAAATGAGTACTGTAAGGCCGGGGAGAAGGAATAAGATTTGTGCGGGCAGGCGAGCGAAATGAGTCAATTCCAAAGAGAGTCCTGAAACCTTATAGAACCAGATGTAGGAGAGAGGCGTAAAGGTGATGAGAGAAAGCGCTCCCACCACTGCAATTCCCAGAAACAGGGCAAAATTACGCAGTTTCTCAAAATGCTCGTTGTTTTCACCCAATAGAGCTATCCCGACTTCCTGAAAAGAGAGGCCTATGCTTCTGAATAAAAATACAAGAGAACTAAGCACAGGAAGCACAGCCAATGATTCGATGGGCATGCGGCTCTGTCCCATAAAAAAGGTCACCATGGGGTGAACACCCAGCCCCAATATGGAAGTTAGTGCGAGCGGATAATAGAATTTGGTGATGTATCTGTAGCTTAACGGTTTTTCTGTTTCTGTGCTTTGTTCTTCAGAAACGAGTTGTTTCACCGATCGGTGCACCATGATGCGGCTGGCAATGGCCTCAGCACACACGGCCAATGACAGAGAGAGCGTACCAACCGTCGCTCCGTTAATAGGGAAGAAAAGATAACAGGCCAAAGCTGTGCATGATATTATTGTCAATCGGATCACTGTTCCGTAAGCGACTCGACGTGTGAGGTTGCTACGGATCAAGATGCCTTGGTAGAAGCGTCTATACCCTATGGCTCCCGGCCAGGGGATTAGGAGGATACAGGCTTGATGAGTCAGGCGGGCGACATTTTCAGGAAGCCCGATCAAGCGCTGCATGATGAAATAAAAGACAGGTGGGGTAATGAAAATAAGCATGATGAGGGTGCATATGGCTATCAAAGTCAAAGAGAAATTTCTCAGTTTGATGTAGGAATCGCGATTTTTCACTAGGGCCGTGGAGGCGCTCATGAGCATGATGATCGGAGCTTCGATGAGCACGCCAAAGGAGAAGGCCACGCCAAAAGCTGCCAGGTTGAATTTTGGATCCATGAGCCTGGCAATGATTGCTGCAAGAATAGGCCCTTCTGCAGCCATCATCAACCACGTCGCTGCCAGTGGTACCCAGAAGATGAATATCTTTTTATATGTAAGGGATTCTTTTTCAGCGAACATAGCCATCCAGTTTAATGGCAAATGATAGAAGAATCAAAGGTTTTTTAATCAAGGATTTTTGATCAATGCATAGTTTTCAA
>JAGLRY010000271.1 GCA_023135995.1 Candidatus Aminicenantota bacterium
CCATTGGACGCCATGGCTCTGCGACGGCCGGTGAGAGATGCCGTCAGGAGGAACATCCCAGTGATCATCATTGACTCGGGTCTTCATGATTCTGAGGATGTCTACACAAGTTTCATCGCAACAGACAACAGGGAGGGAGGTCGCATAGCCGGTCGAGAGATGGGAAAATTCCTCGAAGGCAAAGGCCGGGTTGTTCTCTTTCGGTACATGGAGGGTTCGGCCAGCACCACCAATCGCGAAGAAGGATTCCTCGAATCTCTGGAGGAATTTCCAGGGATCACACTTGTCAGTGACGAACAGTATGCTGGAGCGACCAGGGCCCAAGCGCAGCAGGCCAGTGAAAACCTGCTTCTCCGGTTCAAAGATAAGAAGGGGAATTTGACGATCGACGGGCTTTTCTGTCCGAATGCATCGTCCACATACGGGATGCTCCAGGCTCTGCGAAGACAAAGACTGACCGGGGAAGTCATTTTTATCGGGTTTGACTCTGATGATCCACTGGTGAAAGGGCTTGAACAGGGAGAGATCCATGGACTGGTCGTTCAGAATCCCTTCCAGATGGGTTTTTTGGGTGTTAAGATCATGCTCGACCATCTTCAAGGCAAGCCAGTGGAAAAACGCATTGATACAGGGGTGACATTTGTTCTTGGAGAGGATCTAAAAAAACCAGAGATCCAAGAGTTGATAGATCCCGATCTTGAATATTGGTTAAGCCAGAAATAAAATCAGGAATCATGGTCCATCCTTTCCTCGATATGCGCGGCATTCATAAGCGTTTTGGTGCCACTGTTGCGCTCAACGGAGTGGATTTTCAAGTTTTTTCCGGCGAAGTTCACGCCCTTGTAGGGGAGAATGGAGCGGGGAAAAGCACCCTAATGAAAATTCTCTCCGGGGTGTATCCTCCAGATGATGGTGCCATATTGCTTGACATGCACTCGTATCAACCGCACGATCCCCTTGAAGCGAAACAACGAGGAGTGGGCATGATCTACCAGGAACTGACGCTTGTTCCTCATCTTACAGTCGAGGAGAATATTCTGCTCGGGCAAGAGCCGACAACATTAGGGCTCATCAACCGGAAAAAAGTGCGGAAAATAGCTCAAGGGGCGTTGGAGCGCTTAGGACATCCTGAGATCAACTCTGAAACACCCGTTTCAGAACTCTCCATCAGCGAGCGGCAGATCGTTGAGATCGCTCGCTCGCTCACCATGGGGTGTCAGGCCTTGGTTTTCGACGAACCGACAAGCAGTCTCAATCAGTACGATACAGAGAAGCTTTTTGAGGTCATCAAGGAACTCAAAAACCAGGGATTGGCCATCGTATACATCTCCCACTTTTTAGAGGAAGTCCAGGATGTTGCCGAACGCGTCACAGTATTGCGGGATGGAGAAGTCATGGGAATACGAGATGTACGATCAGTGAGGCTGGAAGACATCGTGCGCTTGATGGTAGGCAGAGAGGTAAACGAGATGTATCCCCACTCATCACGCGAGAGAGGAAAACCTGTCTTGGAAATCAAAGAATTGGCCGGAATCGTAAAACCTGAATCCTCAAGCCTTTTGCTTCATCAAGGTGAAGTTTTAGGGATAGCTGGACTCGTGGGAGCGGGAAGAACGGAACTTCTCCGTGTTATTTTCGGATTAGATCCCGTACGCAGAGGTGAGATTAAAATCGGCGTCTACATCGGGCCGTCCTCGCCTTTAAAAAGATGGCTTCAAGGAGTGGGATTCCTCAGTGAAAACCGGAAAGACGAGGGTTTGACGCTTCAGATGAACCTTGCAGACAACGTCACAATGACCAATCTGGATCAATTCGGCCGGTGGGGATTGATTTGGCCCAAGCGCCAGCACATGGCCGCCCAAAAGTGGATCGAGCGCCTGGATATCCGGTGTCAGGGGCCAACACAAAGAGTGGGAGATATTTCAGGAGGAAATCAACAAAAGATCGCTCTTGCCCGACTGCTCGAACGTGATGTGGATGTGCTCTTGCTCGATGAACCCACTCGAGGCATAGATGTGGCGGCCAAGGCAAAGATCTATCAGATCATTGATTCCTTGACATCCTCTGGCTCCAGTTCCAGCAAACCATCAAAAGCTATATTGATGACAAGCAGCTACCTTCCTGAGCTACTCGGTGTGTGCGACAGGATCGCGGTGATGTGTCTTGGCCGGTTGGGTCCAGCCAGGCCTGTGAGTGAGTTGAACGAGGAGATTCTCATGCGGGAAGCCACTGGGCAAGAGGGAGGATTATGACGCAAAAAAAGGAACTGGATACATCTAAAGCCCTCAAACTACTGAACAAGTTCGGTCCTTTTCTCGCCTTGATCCTTGTCTATGCCTTTTTTGCGTTTCTCAATTCGCGGATCGTGACATTCACCGCGCTCGAAACGATCATTCAACAATCCGTTATCGTGGGTGTTGCTGCGATAGGGATGACCCTCGTGATCATCACAGGAGGGATCGACCTTTCAGCCGGATCGATCATTGCCTTTTGTTCTGTTGTTGTTGCCATTTTGATGCAGTCCGTTGGCCTCAATCCATTCCTTGCAGCGTGCGGAGGAGTTTTTGCCGGTCTGATATGGGGGATGGTCAATGGATTATTGATCACAAAGCTGAGGCTTGTCCCGTTCATCGTCACTCTAGGAACTCTATTGATCGTGCGTGGTTTTGCCAAAGGGCTGTCCAGCAGTATGCCCATAGATGTGGGTTCCACTTTGTTGAGCGACCTTTTGGCGTCTCTTCCAGCAGGGAAAAAGTGGCAGCTCATCCCACCGGGTGGATGGCTTATGATCGGCCTCGCTCTTTTGATTGCCGGGCTTCTCAAATACAGTCGTTTGGGGCGGCACATCTTTGCCGTTGGATCGAATGAACAGACGGCGAGGCTCTGCGGTGTGGCTGTGGAGAGAGTAAAAATCACAGTGTATGCCACTGCCGGTGCTTTTTCTGGTTTAGCGGGACTGATGCTCATGTCCTACCAGGAACAAGGCGATCCCACGGGTGCTGTGGGCTTGGAACTGGAAGTTATTGCAGCTGTTGTCATAGGAGGAGGCAGCTTATCGGGCGGAGAAGGCTCGGTTTTCGGAAGCTTGATCGGAGCTGTTATCATGACAGTGATCCGAACCGGATGCCAACTGATGGGATGGCCGACATGGGTGACTCAAATCGTAACTGGGGGAGTGATTGTCATCGCCGTGGCTGTTGACCGCATCCGCCATCGCAAACTTGCATAACCGATCCGGATATTCATAAAAACTTGGTGCCTAATGCTAGTAAGACACCCGCATATTTTAGCTTGGAGAAGAATGGAGGAAGAGAACATGATCGGGAAAAGGCGATCCTTGACTGCTAATGGTTGGAATAATGTTCTGATGGGCCTTTTGATTTTTATTGGTTGTATCGTCGGGATCGCACTCGGGGAGCAATCAAACATGAAGTCTTATGATTGGGAGGATCCCTCTGTATTCGGCCGGAACAGAGAAGCCCCCCATTGCACCTCTATTCCCTATGCAGATATGGAATCCGCACTAAAAAACCATCCTCAAGATTCACCCTTCTATGAATCCATGAACGGTGTGTGGAAATTCAATTGGGTTAGGAAACCCTCAGAGCGGCCTGAAGGCTTTTTTAAAGAAGAATACGAGGTTGACCATTGGGCGGACATCAATGTACCTGGAAATTGGGAACTGCAAGGATTCGGTGTGCCCATCTATACAGATACGGATTACCCTTTTCCTGCAAACCCCCCGCATATTCCCCACGAATATAATCCAGTGGGATCTTACAGGAGATTTTTTACCATCTCGGATGCGTGGGCAGACCGTCAGGTGTTTCTCCATTTTGGCGGTGTCAAATCTGCGATGTATGTCTGGGTGAACGGGAAAGAAGTAGGCTACAGCCAGGGAAGCAAGACACCGGCAGAGTTCAACATCACACAGTATGTCCGCAAAGGAAAAAATGCTCTGGCTGTAGAGGTCTACCGGTGGAGTGATGGGGCTTATCTTGAGGATCAGGATTACTGGAAGGTCAGCGGCATCGAACGGGGTGTTTATCTTTTTGCCACGCCACAGGTCCACATCCGGGATTTTTTCGTTAAGGCTGGCTTGGACAAGATGTATTCCGATGGGATCTTAAGCGTTGACGTCTGTATCCGAAGCCACCTCTCCAAAGGAGTGACATCCTCTCAG
>JAGLRY010000272.1 GCA_023135995.1 Candidatus Aminicenantota bacterium
TGGAGCTGAACTGTGGGAGGAGGAAGAACGGCTGCTTCTTGTGTAGCTCCGTGAACTCCGGGATGAGGATGATGAAGGTCTGGAGGATGACACACTTCCTCGTGAGGGACTCCGTGGAGATGATCTGTATGAAGAGGACGACCTGTATGAGGACGATGACCTGTACGATGAGGATGACTTGACCGAAGAGGATGACCTGTACGATGAGGATGATGATCTCGATCTCTCTGAGGAGGAACCATAACGAGATGGACGGCTGTAACGTGAGGTATTACTGTAGGAGGATGTGCTTTTTGTGCTTTCTCGAGGAGTGGACGAATATCTACTGCTATTGCTCTTAGATGAACCTCGGGATGAATATGAATTCCGAGAGGGATAAATTTTTACGGCAGAAGACCTGGATGTCCGACCTGTCGCCAAAGAAGATCTTGAACGCACAGAGGATATTGCCCTCGAGGGATAGGTTTTTACGGCAGTCCGTGCGCGCGTTCGCTGAGATGATTCCGAACTCATCGATCTTGAAGACCTCGTTTTCACCGATTTGGAGGAGAACGTTGTTCGCGTGGATGATACTTTGCTGGTAACTTTAGCCGAATGTGATCGTGATGTGGAGCGCAGGGCTGAGGTGGAGGAATAATTCTTGCCGACCTTTCGAATATTCGATCTGGCCAGGACTTTGGACGCCTTTTGATGCGTCAAGCTGTTCCTTTGCATAGTAGCTTTAACTTTTGGTTGATTGGCTGCAAGAGAAATTTTGCCCAACCGGTTCGCATGGCCCTGTGACAGGGCCACCTTAGATATTCGGGGAGCTTGAAGCTGATTCTTGCGAATGACTGTCAGAGCTCTTGAATTCACGGGATAATAACGGTCGTTCCAACGCCCGTAAAAGTAGTTGTTCTGAATGACAACGGGATAGCCCCAATAGCTGACAGGACACCAACCGATGTAGTTATATCCGCTGTACCAGTGGACCCATGCAGGACCCCAAGAACGCGTCGGGATCCAGTGCCACCCCAAACCGAAACGCCAGTGCCATCTGCCATAATGGCTGACGCACCATCCCCAGCTCGCATAAGGAACCCAGGTCCAGCCACAGACCGGATACCACAGCCATCTTCCATAGTGATAAGGCCGCCAGGTGTGATGGTAAACATGGGGCACCCAGACATAACCGTAAGAGGCCTCATAGGTCCAATCACCGTTAGTGGCGAGTTCCGATTCATATTCATAAAGCTCGGAGGGGAGATACGTTTTCTGAACGGACCGATTGTGAAGAACATCTCGAGAATTGTTCCACTCGGCAAAACTGTCGCTGTAACTGGCATACAAATATTCTGGGCCAGAACGAAAAGCGCCGTTGGAGGTCACCAGTCTTTCTTCAGACTCCACAAGAACAGATCCCTCTCCGCCCGCGGCTTCGACCGCTCCTTCCACAACATGAATCTCTGTTTCGCTGTTTTCCACAACTTTAATTCCGTAAAGTCCCTCTTCGAGAATGTAAAAAGAGGCATCAGGTGTATGAACTTCAAAATCCTTCTCTCGACCTAAAAAATTCACTCTCAGGTAGATGTTCCCAGAGAGCAAGTTGAGTTTGACCTGGTCATACCCCTTCCTAGGCAAACTGGCGAAATCAATATGTGTGTATCTATCGATCCTGAGGTAATTTTTTTTGCCAAAATGAATTTCTGCTCGACCATCTCTGGTTCCAAGCTTGTCGTTCTCAACGACAAGGAGATTGACTGTTCCCTGCTCATAACCCATATCAGAGGCTCTCTCAATGAACACGTCGCCTGTCACATAACTCATCCGCGCAAAACTATAGTCATAGTATTCAGCGCCATTATCTGGATAAACGAAGAGGGGAAGACAAAGCAAAAAAACTGCGATAATTGCCGGAAGTTTTCTCATGCTTCCTCCTTTCTGCTATTCAATAGTGCAAAAAATATGCCAGCCCACCAGCCCTGAAAAAAGAGAAATAAAAAGCCCTTTTTGTCACAATTAAAGGACAACTGGCCCCTTAACACACCAAAACGTGAGGAAAATGGCAGTGAAACTACCAAAAACGCAAGCAAAAATCAGAAACAATCACACGGAAGGAAAACGCATACAGAATTGGACTACAAACTGTATCAGTCCAGAAATAAAGCTGTAGGGTAAAAAACGCGGAAAGACTTCAGAAAAGAAATAATGACAAAAGGGAATGGACAGATCGGAAGGCCACTCCCTCCTATCGAGAGATGCCTATTTCTTTTTCAGGATGGGCATCCCCGTTCTTTCGGTTTCAATGACTTTGTAAGCATCGGGAACCGCGTCTAGGGAGCCATCTCTGATATCCCGGGCAAAAAAGTAAATTCGTTGTTGCCTTCCCCCTTTTAGGTTCACATCCTTAAAATGGAGATAATACTTTACCCCTTTTGAATTTGTGAATTCGAATGCCATTTATTTTACCTCCAATAAATTTATTGCTTTGTCTAGCATGGAATCCGCTTTTAAAAAGAACTTTGATCCAATTCCACTGGTCTTGTCAAGATTTTTATAAAAAACAGGGATAATGTCAAGATATATTTCGAAATATATTTCGAAAAAATCCTACTCAGTAGAGCGCTATCATTACAAGGTGTATATTTCTAAACTGAATTATTCATAAAAGCTGCCGACACATTTATCCTGAACTATTCATAAAAAATGTCGATACTTATCATAACTAACACAATATCAGAATTTTACATTGTTTTTTCGGAATACTCATTTGGGCACTGAATTTCCTATGTGATTTTCATTTATAATCGACATTTTTTACGTTCTCAAACAGCACTCATGGAAAATACATAGATTTAAACTTTACAGAGAAAATGGATTACATTCTTGACGATATGTTCTTCTGAAATTTAAGAAATTGTATTTTTTTTTATTTTTTTCTTTACAACTGATTTTTTTTTGATATAATGACATTGGCTCTTTTTTGCGGGCTGGAGAGAGCCCCCACCTTTTTTGGTTCCCATCATCAACCCCCCTTTTGCTGACAACAGCCCGCAGCAAATCCCCTCCCCTTGACTACTTGATAGGCTCACCTTCCGGATAAGAGTTTATGATCTCTGCAGGAACCTCATAGACACGCTCCCAGCCCCCTAAGCGCTGGAGAATTCGAGGGGATGTGACTCCTCTTTTTTTTCCGTGTTCGATGAGATAGACAGGCCTGTTGGGCCGTGTGCTGAGCTCTATAACGAGCTCTCCTTCAAAACTGAGGTCGAGGACTGGTCCTTCTTCCATCCTCCTTAGCGTGTCATTGGGGACTTCTACCAGATAATCCCAGGGATTGCTTCCTCTGTCTAAGCTATAATTGTACCGGTAGAGACTCTCCAGATTTTTAAAAGCCCGCAAGATATAGACACCAGGCCCCTGTTTTTCGATTTTATAGACAGAAGCATCTCTCGCCTTCACATACTTCTCATGGAGGTAAGACAGGTTGTCAACAGAAGGCCATTCGGAGAACTCAGAGTCCATCCATTCGAGGATTCTTCCGCATTGGCTCAGGGAGTACGGAATAACTCCTGCATTCCGCATCTCATCTTCTAGGTCTTGGAAGGAACGATTCAAAAAGACAAAGGCTTGATACAGATTCGTGCGCACATATCCGCTCTTAAGGTATTCAGACCTCTCCTCAGCCAGTCGTAAAAACAGTCGACAGGAGGCTACAAACGCCTCTGATTTAAAAAGCGCAGACTGTTCCACATCCGTAAATTCTGCATTCCATCCTCTAAAATGTTCATAATTGCTCTGCGCCAACTGGCTCGCTGTTCGCTCCAAGTCAACACCGAGTTTGTAAATATTGCCCCTCGTGTCTCCGGTTGCAGTCAGCCCAATAGGAGAAAGCAAAAACAGGAGTAAACAAAGTTTAAAAGTTTTATGTGACATCCTATGGACCTCCTTTTCCCATCCTAATGACAATAATGAAAGCCCCATCAAATGTCAATCTGGCATCCCTTCACACGGTTTTAGGGATGCTTACGCTCCAGAATAAAACATTGACTCGTGGGAGCGGCAGTGCTACATTTTTGTCAGAACATTTCATAGTAACGGAGAAATGGAGGCCATCTGTGCTCGACCCAAAAAACCTCACCCAGAGATACGAAAGAATATTTAACCAACTGCAAGAGCTTCTTCAGAGAACAGATAACAGAATTGCGCGTATGGCGACCGTCGCATCGATCCTTCACCACAAAATGCCCCATTATTTCTGGACCGGCTTCTATCTTTTCTCGAACAGCGATCTTATCGTGGGACCATACCAGGGTCCTTTGGCCTGTCAGGTCTTGGATCGAGAGAAAGGTGTCTGTTGGACCGGCTTCCTCAAGAAGGAAACGATCATCATCCCGGATGTCTATAAGTTTCCGGGTCACATCGCATGTGACAGCCGATCCAATGCTGAGATCGTAGTGCCCCTACTTGATGAGAGAGGGCAGGCTTGGGGAGTGCTGGATGTGGACAGCAAAACGCGTGACGCCTTCTCCCCCGTTGACCAACACTGGCTTGAAAAAATCGTTGGGCTGCTCTGAGTCTTATTCCAAGCAGATCAAAAGAAGCAGGATCTGTTTCATCGCCAGGAACAGGCCGTCAATATCCGCCTCTTCCCTCAAACTGTGCTTGTACCGGCCGTAAGTCCGCCCGAGATTAACAGAGAGTATGCCTTTTTCAATACCGACATTCGCCTCGGTAGAACCCAGTGGGTCCACCTCAACATCTGCGACATTGAGATAGGCAAGAATATCGAGAACAGTTTTAACGAGAAAGGATTCCCGAGCATTGGGAATCTGATAGGCTTTGGAGTCATCATTCAGGTCGATCTCCACATCGACTCCTAACTCTGTCGCTACATCCCGGCAGATGTGTTTTATCTCTCTCTGAACCCTCTTGAGTTCTTCCTGATCAGCAGAACGAAGGTCCACGGAAAAGAAGGACTCCTGTGATACCGCATTCCGGACTTTCCCTCCACCGATCAAGCCGATGTTGAGAATTGTCCATTTCTCAAGAGGTTCTGCTAACAGGTGAATGTTGTAGAGCCGATCGATGGCCAGTGCCACCGCAAGATTAGGATTGGGTACTCCTCGACTCTGCATCGTGTGTGCTCCCGGACCCCTGAACGTGATCCGTCCTCCCCCGAAACCGAGGGCTCCGTAGTGAACCTTGCCCAGATCTCCATCCAACGCTAAAACGAGATCAAAGCTCTCCTCGGTCGCATTGAGAAAATTATCCATCCCCACAAATCCCACCTCCTCACCCGTGGTGGCCAGAAAATAATACGTGTTCTTGGGCTGAAAGCCCGCATGCTTCAGCGCACGGACAGACCAGAGAAGATTGATCAGGCTGGCACTGTCATCGCCGATACCTGGAGCTTTGAGGACATTCGCCTCCCGCTTCACCTTGATCTCCCAGACATCCTGGAAGACCGTATCCATGTGGGCGGTCACAATGATGTTCTTCCCGAGAGGCTCTCCCTTCCATAGACCGATAACATTCCCGAAAGCGTCGATATGGACACCCTCCAATCCTGCACTCCGGAACTGATCTTGCATGTACGCAGCTCTCTTTGCCTCATGCCCGGAAGGAGAGGGGATCTCTGTCAGATGTATCCATTCATTGATCACCTGATCTCTGTTTGATTCTAAAAAAGCAAAAACGGACCGTGCCAGTGGAGACTTGGCTGTCTCGGGTGTAAAAAGGGATTTATCGCCATAACCCAACACACTCCCAACACACACCATTGTTATAACTAAGAAGCTAAAAATTCGGGCTCTTTTCTCCATTCTATCTCCTTACCTGGTTTATTCACGAGTTGAGGCCAACCCACCCCACCCATTCACAAAGGTGGAGGCAGTGGCCCACGAAGCTGTAGTGAACTACTGAGAGTGGGCTACAACGTAGGCTTTGTAGTGAGATCGGCGGGTAGGTTGGGTCGGCGCCCGTAGGGGGAAAAATATCGATTATAATAATAAAAGTTATGGACCCGGAATAGTCAGATTGTTTTGCCCGAAGAATAAAGTAAATTGTCATAATTGTTTTTGTTATAATAAGAATCGACATTTTTTATGAATAATCCAGGTTATTGGGTGTACTGTTTTATGACCCTAATGATGGCCTGTTCACAGACTAAACAATAGGGTTTGGCTCCCTTTGAGAACATGAGGCAATCCAGCATCGGACGATACAGCCCTTGCGAGGAATAGCCGGCGCCCTCAAAGGCACCGATTTTACCCGGGAACGCACTTTGTTCAAGGTAGGCATCCATCTTATCGGCATGATGCTTGGAGAGCCGTTCTGATTCTGCCTCTGCTTTCTGAATCTCTTCCTTTGGTGCGCCTTCCCTCTTCATCTGAGCGATCTTTTCGTTGATCTGATGACGGATCTTCTGGTATTCATTGTCCATCCTGTCGAACTCTTCTTTTTCCCAAGGCGTGGGGATGGCAATTCCGGGCGTGATAAATTTATTCCACTTGAGATTTTGTGGGTCGAGTAGAGCCGTGATGTTAGGTTCCATCGGCTCGATCCCCTGCGGATAGAACTCATTGTATGCCACAGAGGAGGTGTAGTACTCATCGGCAAGACCGGAGAACGAATGGCCAAACTCATGCACAAAGAGGTATTCATGCCACTGATTATCAACAGTGAACGTGCAAAAAAGATTGTAAATACCCCCTCCGCCGTAGCGGTCCTGGTTGACCATGATGACAAGCGTATCATAGGGCACATGCGCCGCTATATCACGCAGAGATTTGTTGTCCTCTGTCAGAAGGTACCGTTCTGAACCCAGAGAATTGAAGGTGGCGTTGACCACCGTGTTCTTGAAAACACCGTGCCGCGGCTCATCACACCCGCTCTCCTGTGACGGCTTGAAGACACCATAGAGATTGAATTCATTCTTGAGGCTCTTGTAAGGTTCCTGTTTGAAAAACACCTCCATGAATCTCTGGAGGTCCGCCTTGAGCTTTGGTTCCTCCTCTCGAGTATATCCCTCTGCGATAAAGGCCAGGTCCACTTTCACATGAGGGTCTCCCCCCTTCCAGAGCTCAAACACCATAACATCATCATCCAAGCGCTCCTTCAAGATATCTACAGAGGATGGGTTGATCTCCTGTTTAAAAAGGGAGTGCAGGACATTCTTCCGGCCCCTCGCCTCAAAGGAAAATTGAATTGTTCTCTTCGGATAGGGAAGGAGAAAGCTCTCATGGTATGAGCGTTTGATCCCCTTGAGAGCCTTGCCCGTTGTTTTGTATTCTCCGAAATAGCTGTCAAATCCTTTAGAGAAAATGAGTTTGCCGGATGAAGCGTCATAGATCTTGATACAGTACCGGCCATAGTTAAGGCTGTCAATAAGGTTATGCTTGCTTCCTGCCCAGATGCCCTGCTCATAAACCTGATCGATGGTAACCGTTTCTTCCTTGGCATCACCGATGCGAAAGTAATCCACACGCATGGTCTTATCGACAAAATAATCCTCGAAGACCGGCTTTTCTTGAGCAAACAGAATCCCTGACAGCAGCAAGACCAAAACTATCACGAAATGAGTCTTTTTCATTATGCCTCCTTTTGCTTTGCTTGAATAGATAAGGTCATCTTGGCTGCGGCTTCCATGATAATCTTTACAGCCGCAGCGGCAGTTATTCCAGAAATATCCCGGGCAGGGTTGACTTCCACCACATCCATTCCCACGATATCGGCCTCCAGACCATGGAGCAAGTTGACGACCTGCCGGGTAGAGAGACCGCCCGGCTCAAGGTGAGAAACGCCCGGTGCGAACGCTGGATCGAGGACATCCACATCGAAGGAGATGTACAGAGGATTGGAAAAAGCGAGCGTGAGGTCATCTTGCCAATCTTTCATCGTGATCGTCCGTACGCCAAAAGCGGCGGCTTTTTGCCTGTGGGCACCCGTGCTGGCGCGTATGCCGACCTGGACCAGATTTTTGGCCAAACCCTCATCCAATATCCTTGCAAAGGGGCAGGCGTGGGAGTAACGATCTCCATAAAACTCTTCATAGAGGTCGGGATGCGCATCGAAATGCAGAATATCCAAAAGGGGATGCTTCTTGGCCATTGCTCTGACAACAGGAAGGCTTATGGAATGGTCACCACCCAGCACAATGGGCAGCCCATCCTTTGCCAAGATCTCCCACACTCTTTCCTCAATTCTAACAGAGATATCGGAGAAATTTCCTGCCACATCCACATCCCCCAGGTCCACGATCGTCACAGCATCCTCCAGGTTGATGCCCAGCTCGGTCCAGGCATTTATAGCCTCACCTGTTGAAGCTGCCCGAATGGCTTGAGGGCCTTTGGACGGCCCTTTGATATAAGAGGATCTCCCATCATAGGGGACACCCAAAATGGCAATGTTGTATGTATCGTTCTCTTTGACAGCCCCTCCAAAATCATTCATCTGTATTCGCCTTTTCATATAAACACGTTTCACCCATTGCACCTTTTTTGTCCTCGAGACAGTGTGATGGCAGCAAAACTCACAGCGGATCGGGTTTCTTCTTCCTCCCAAAAATCATAACCCAGACACTGGCCGATAGACCCGGGCAAAATCTCCAGCAGACAGGCGATGCTGGAGAATCCACACACATTATACCTGTTATCGACTCTCTTCGCCTCAGCCCAAAAATCCAAAGAACTTCCGCGACATATGGCGTCGATCAAGCGCGTATCATGATCTTTAGCCTCTAAGATCAAAGTAGATGCCCGAAACGAATGTCCGAATTTCGGGCCGATATGAGAAAAATCCACACCGGCAACAACGAGGACCTCTGATCCTTTCTCTTCCACAAATCCTCTCAACTCTCTCAAAAAGCCATTCACTCCTGGGATTTCCGAAGCACGGGAAAAAGCAGCCAGGACATTGTGCAAAGACCCACAGAGCACGGGGACCAGAGAGAAATCAGAGCCAAAGAGATGCTGGAGAAAGATCAGCTGGAACTCGATGGAGTGTTCGTTGCGGTGGTCGATGTCGTGGAGCGCTACGACTTCTTCATCTGCCTCTCTGAGTTTCTGAACGAAAAGCTTTTCTGTCCTCACCAATCCAAGGGGTGTCTCAAAATCCTTCTCTGTTAGGGAAAAATAGGAGTGATGGAGGCTGTGTCCCGTGCCGAGGAGCACGACAGTCTTGGGA
>JAGLRY010000273.1 GCA_023135995.1 Candidatus Aminicenantota bacterium
TCCCCCTGCTGGCTCTCTTAAGACCATGCACGTGTTGGGGGATGGAATACCGATCTCCTCCCTGGCTACTGTCTCTGCGTCGATAAGACCAACACGCTGAACATTTGCGTGAGGCCTCTTTTTCAAAGGGAAAGGCCGGTTTCGAGAGGGCTGTGAATTCTAGCTTGTTTTGGCTTTTTGAACAAATCCCTGAAGCTTCTCTTTTATTTTGGAAGGCAAAGGTTCAGGTTTATGTTCAGCAAGAATCAGGCTAGCCCTTTCTCCAGCACGTTCACTGAGTGTTTTTCCACCTTTCCCATGCCAAGAATCATACGTATCTCGCTCAAAGAGATCAGGATACCAGCGTTCTTTGTAATGCTTGAGGGTATGTTCTGTCTTCAAATAGTTACCTTCGGGCCCGACTTCTTCAATAACATCTAAAGCCAACGTCTCTTCAGTCACTTTGACATCTTTAGTAAAGCCTTTAATCCAATCGACTATCTCATCGCAGATGACCAAATGAGAAAAAGAAAACGTTAGACCTGATTCAAGATAACCAAGGTCGTGGATTAGGTCACTGCCAGTGAGGGTTTCAAACAGTAGACTCAATGAAGCTTCGGCTGCAGCCTGCTGGTCCACTACTTTGGACTCTGAGGCCCCTCCGAGTGAAAACATCGGGAGGTTATAAAATTTGGCCATTGACTGCATTATTCCCTGTTCAGGATCACAATAGGGATTGACGGCCGTACGCATATCCAACGGACCCGGTGACATGCCAGGGACTATAATCGGCGCTCCCTCTTGTTTTAATTGTGATAGCACCAGCCCGACAAGAACACCGGCATAGTCCAGGGCTATAGCTCCCGCCGTTGTTATAGGGCTTGAAACACCTTCTGTGGAAGATGGTATGTAAAGAGAAGGAATGTTCTTTTCAGCCAAAAAGAGCAGCTTTCTGAGTGAATCTTCATTATGAATGAGTCCTGTTGGCACATTTATGTAACAGGCAACAAGCGGATTTTCTCTTAATGCCTCTGCCCCACCCATCACAGCTTCAGCCATTTCCACACAATCTATGCAGCCGTTAAAATCATAGGAGACAAAAATAATTGGCTTTGTGTTGTGATTGAGCATGGCTTCCATTTGGACTCGATCGGCAGTGCTTTGATCGACATCAGCAGGAAGCACCATAGACATCGAGAAGTCTATATTCTCGAGAGAATCACAGAGTATAGCTCCTTCTACGACATCCTTTAATAAAGGCTTTCTTCGTATTCCATCCCGATGGTCAATAATATTAAGACAATCGGAACCTGGCCCATAATACCGATTGTGATTCCCAAGATGAATAGCGGGTCTTTCATGACGATCATAAAGAACCACCTTTTTCGGCACAGTTGTGAGTGACTTCTCCACAAGTTGTGAAGGTATTCTCACGAGATTGCTATCGCTGATCCTGGCGCCAGCCTTCTTTAACAATTGGATGGCTTCCTCCATATGCAGCCGTGCTCCAACGCGATCCAGGATTTCCAGACTGGCCGCATGAATTTTTTCGCATTTTTCCAGTGAGAAACGATTTAACGGAACACCGAAATCTATATTGTTATTTTTATCTTGAATCGTCATTTCTATATCCTCTCTCCTTTATCATGAAAAAATATGAGAAGCGAATCCATCATCGCTTCCTTTTTGCAGAGAATTTACAGAGATACTCATCTCAAGTGAACAGATAGAGATATGGAGTATGAATATCAAGAATGAAGAATTGAGGTATCTTCTAGAACCTCAGCCTTAGTCCTATCTGTAATCTTCTCGGATAAAATATGAAACTCGGTTCATTATAAGCCAGTGCCCACTGTTGGTGAGATCGATAATTCGTCACTGTATCAGAATTGAAAAGATTGAAAACATCAATCATAGCATCAAATTGGAGTGATTTATAAATATTGAACGTTTTTTGTAATCTGAAATCTAAGAGGTTCCATGGTTTATATCTATCGGGACCCCGAGGCTCGGCTAATATTGGAATCCCATAGAGCGGGGCTTGATCAGGATATATTCTTACAAACGTAGGATAGGGTACTCCAGTTTGGTAAAGATAATTCATGCTGGCGAGAATACCCCAAGGGAAAGAATAGCTCGCTTGAAGTTTGAATATCCACGTTCGATCATGATTTAACGGGCCATCGGCATTTGTGTAGTCGTTAGGATCTTTGCCAAAATTTCCTGCGGTTGCCAGTGCCCATGAGCCTGTTCCATGAGACACAATATTTATACCTTCAGCTTTAGACCATGTGAGAGAGGCATAGAGTTGCCAATTATTCGAGTACTTCTTGGCAAAAGAAAATATCAGGGCTTGATAAGTGTGTCCATACTTAGATGGATTGGTAATCCAATATTCATTGCTTCCCAATTCGCTAGTTTGATTGAAAATCGTGTACGTTTGACCGTTATCAGGAGATATGCCGGTGATCTGTTCGTATGTCGCTCCTCTGTCTTCCCATCCTATTAAATCCTTCTCTTTTTTATAAATGAAGGTGGCTCCTACAGATAAATTTGGCATGAGCTCTCTTTCCAGCCCCAATGAAAATATATCGGCATAGGGATTTTTTAATCCAGGATCGATGACGTATCCCATCCCTCCCGGAATTGAATACCATAATAAATAATCTTCAATATCCCAATCATAGTAGTAAACATTGTAATCAGTAACTGCAGGTCCTGGGTAGCACCAAGCATCATGAACATTGGCATCATAGTAACGGCCGTATGAAGCTTTTAGTAAAGTCTTGTGGTCCGAGGTTAATTGAAAAGCCAGGCCAAGACGGGGAGAAAAATTATTCCAGTCTACGATATTATTGAATTCGGGTGTTCTCTCCGAAGTCTCTTCCCAACCATCGTACACAGAAAAAGAGGGGATAGAGCCATCATTGTGATCGAATCGCAATCCCAAATTTACGGTAAGCCTGTCGCCAATCGCCCAGGAATCATCGATAAAAACACCGAGGGAATTGGAGGTTGCACCGTACCCGAATGGATCCTGTTCATAAAGATAATATGGATATCCATAATAGAGATAGTACCATTTTCCTCCAGAATAACCTCCGATCCAATCAGATTTTCCAGCTGTATACTGGACACCGATTTTAAATTCGTGATCCCCAGCTAGAAAATCTTCAGCAAAATAGGTAAAGCTGGCATTTGCCTGATCTCTGTCCATGGTCCCATCCCAAATCCACCATGGTGCTCCAGTCGTAGTCCCATAATATCCGTCCCAAATGATCGGATCATTGATATCCCCTCCCATTGATGGATAATAATCATCGAAAGTCCTCCAACCGGAATATTTGAGCTCAAAGAAGGCGTTATTGCTAATCATGAATGTATACAAAAAATTCCAGCTATGAGTGTGGCCTAATTCATTGCTGACTGTCTCTGGCGCATTGAATTCATCAGGAGATTCAGGAAATTCGTAGTTTTCATAATAATAGGATCCTACCAATCTGTGTTTCTGACCTAGCTGTAATGATAGTTTAAACATGGCTTTATTCCCCAGCCACTTCTGGGGAAATTCAGGATCAACAAGCCAGGTAGAATAGCTATCGTCATTTTTTTCGTATAATCCAAAAAACCAAAGCCTGTCTTTTACTATTGGTCCACCCAGGTTGATCGAGGTATTGAGATATTTATCACGATTGTAAGAAAATTCCTCATCGGGTTTTGGATTATTGTCATCGGTCAGGCTCTGAAACTGACCATAATAACTGAGGCTGCCTGAAAACGTGTTGCTTCCTGATTTTGTTACAATATTGATCACAGCTCCTGTAAAGTTTCCATACTCAGCAGGTGCTCCTACTCCTGAAACTTCCACCTCTTCGAACATGTCTTGTGGTTGCCAATTCCAGCCATGACCTTGACCGGGACTGCTGACATCTATCCCATCAACGAGGTAAGAATTTGATGGAGTATTGGATCCATAAATAGTATTCGTCCA
>JAGLRY010000274.1 GCA_023135995.1 Candidatus Aminicenantota bacterium
AACCCGACAATCACACGAGAATGTCGGGCTGAATGCTGCAGCGAAAATTCTATGCAGCCCAATTGTATCTGTCGATCCACTATACTTTACATAGCTCTACCCATAAATTCAATAGAACAAACAAGCTCCGATAAGTCCCTAATCCTATTCCACTGAGAATGCAAAACAACTTTCCTTGGGCCATGATGTATGCCATCACGGCCGAGAATAATGGGCATTCAATCAGTTCGAGCGCAGGCGAACTAAAGCAGCCCTGGCTGGATTGGCGCTGAGCAGCATCAGCGCGGTGATCACCACCGCCGAGCGCTTATGGTATTTAGCCGCCCGGGATACTCAAAATATGGATTCTCGATTGTTTTGGCTATCCGTTTTGCCGTTTCATGTTTTCCGCTGACCTAATTGTTACAAGATGACTGGCCACTCCACTGAAGGGTTTCTATCTAGGACCAATTAGAATATTCCGGCGCCTGACATGAGGGAAACCTAGATTCATACGATCCAATATAAAAAAACTTGTCTAGTAGGTCGATGCGACTATCGTGAGGTGCAAGCTTATTTGAGGAGGAGCCGGCAATGGCCTTGACCTCATTCTGGAACAGAACGGTTTTGCTGGATGAGATTTGAGAAAAAATTGATATCCACATTTACCAAATCTACTTTTTCGACTCCATAATCGTTTTGTGGAAGAGTTTTTCTCAAATCCGAAAGTAGCTCTTCAGCATTGGTGCGATCGCGGTATTTGATTGCCGGGTGTTGGATCGTAAATGTAAGCAGGTTAACAACCGTTTCAATTTCTCCTGCCTTTATTAAAATCGGACTCGCTCCCACAAAAGCTCGAAGGATTTCTGGTGATGATTCAATCTCAAGCGCAGAATCTATGGCCTCCCACGAATGCTTTTTATAGGATTCGAAATCTCCCAATGAGCGGTGAATGGAAGCCATAATCGTTAAGACGGCAGGGATTTCGACTTTCTTGCCAAGCTCAGAAAAAATATGATAACTCTGTAGGCAGTGTTTCATCGCTTCGTCAAATTCCCCTTCCAGAAACTTGACATGACTTAATCCCAAACTAGCTCTTGCAACTCCGCTTCTCCATCCAATATTCTTGCTTATGATCAAACTCTCTAAATAGAAATTCATTGCATTAGTTAAGTTGTTTAACTCTCTCGCACATGCACCCCGGGCACAAAGAGCGCTAGCAATTCCCCACGGGTTTCTCAGATCTCTGAATTTGATGAGTGCGTCTCCTGAGAATTGGGCTCCTTCTTGGAAACATCCTTGACTGCGAGCAACATGGGAAAGGCATATAAGATCAGTACCTTGCCACCAGTTGTTTTCTAGTTCTCGCCAAATTTCAAGACACTTTAGAAAGAGATCCTTGGCATATTGGTAATTGCCGTCTCGTAATGCGATGACTGCCATAGTATCCAGGCAATCCCCTTGGATTTCTTTTAACCCAAACTCTCGTGCAATTGAATGAGCCTTCTTGAGAATAGAATCATCATCCTTCAGGCTATAAAGTCGATGTGAGAACCAACTCTGGCCAGCAAGAGCTTGCGCCAGCAGGGCGACATTCTCCGAACCGGATTTGTTTTCTAGAGAAGCTGCGCTTTCTAAACTAGAAACGACTTGGGCACATATCCGGATCCCTTCTGCATACCACCCACGGATGTCTAAGAACATTCGGAGGCTTTCTAACAATCCCTCGAACTTCTCAAATGCACGCGTATCTATGGCCCAGCGAGTGGCTGCACGAATATTCTCGATTTCTTCATTAATCCTGTTTAATGCATTGTCTTGCCCCGCCGCTCTTATATTGGCCGATTGCTCGGCTGCGAAATCGACATAGTAGCGGCTGTGAAACTCTTTCGTCGACTTCCATTCATCCTGATCTTTTAGCAGTTCTTCTTTACTAAATTGCCTTATCAATGGGTGAAGAGAGTATCGACTTGAATTGCTAATCCGTAGAAGAGATTTATCAACGAGACCAATTAGAATTGATAACTTAGCACTCGAAATTGATTTGGCGGCTTCTATTTGGCAACCGCCCCGAAAAACAGAAAGCTTGCGCAGGGTTGTCGTTTCTTGGTCTGAGAGCAATTTCCATGAGTGATTGAAGGATGCTTTCAAGCTGCTTTGTCTTTCGGGGCCATCTCTCGGGGATTCATCAAGGAAGTCGATATTTTCTTCGATCTCACGATAGATTTCTTCACAGGAGAGCCCCCTAACCCAAACCGCTGACAATTCGATTGCTAGCGGCGCTCCTTCGACGAGCTGACAGATTTGGGTAATGAAACGAAGATCATTCCTCGTTGGCGCAAAGTCTGATGAAATCCTCTTTGCGCGGTCCAAAAAAAGACTTACTGCACCGTATGTTTCGACTTCATCAAGAGAATCATCCTCAGGATATGTCATTCCATGAATCTCGAATACCCATTCAGCGGTAAGATTCAACCGCTCCCGAGATGTGGCCAATATTTTAACGTTCTGTGAAGCCTCAAGGATATTGACCAGAATAATGGCGCCCGATATGACTTGCTCGAGATTATCTACTACTAATAGCATTTCTTTTTCGCGCAAATAATTTTCTATTTGCTGCTTCGGTTCGATACCTTCCGAAAAATGAAACCCCAAAATGTTAGCGATTTTCGAAAGGATCAACTCTGGTGAATCCAGAGATTCAAGAGGGATAAAGAAAACACCGTCACGGTAATCATCGATCGAGGTATGTGCTACCTGAAGAGCCAGGCGTGTTTTACCAATACCTCCAGGTCCGATTACTGTTAGAAGACGGCAAGAAGGATTGGCCAATCGCTTTCCAAGCTCGGTTATCTCGTCCGCTCTCCCGATGAAGGTGGTCAAAGCTTGGGGGAGGGCATGATCATACTCTATCGGGGGCAACTCTTCCGGGCTCTCATCCGTAAGGAGTTGTTCATACAGGGTGCGTGTCTCCACGGAGGGGCTAACACCTAGATCCTCGCCTAGAGCCTTAACACAACGTTGATAAACTTTTGAAACAGTGGAAATATCTCCCAGCCTGTGATGAGCAATCATGAGGGACCTATACGCAGGTTCAGGAACTTCTCCTCTTGATATCCACGCCTCACCACATTGGAGAATATCCAACCATCGATTATTGTCTTCAAGATGGCCCAGCAAGATAAGCATATTTCTTTCGAAAACTGTCTCTAAACGCTGTCTTTCCAAATCTACCCATTGCTCATAAATTCCAGGCAGGAACTCACCGCAATAGTTCGAGATGCTTTTTACTAGATCGGTAGACGGCTCTGCCCAGACGTTGACGTATTTGAGAGAATCAATATCGACAAGAATCTTGGCGTCAGGATTTAGCCCAATGGAGACTCTATCGGCAAGGAAATACTCTCCGCCAATTAGGGTACGCAGACGCCATAAAGCCTGGCGCAGCTGTCGCCTGGCTTTCTTCTCGTCACTAGCGTGCCAAAGTAGCCCGGCTACCTTTTCCCTTCTAAAACGGTTTTGCGAGTTTAGCGCCAGATATGCGAGCAGGGATTGTGCCGATCGATGAGGAATCTCTATAAACTCCCCATCGCGGCGAACTTCAAATCGCCCAATTAAGCATATTTCAAGCATTCTGATCCATACTTGCCATATAAGGGCTATTCATGATGAAGGCATATTGATGATGTTTAATACCGACGTGTTGAGTATAGCACTATAAAGAATCCCCAATTTCGAAACCTCCTTAAAACACATTATTTGTCTCTGCTTCCAGGGGTAAAACCATATTTGGGTCGTGCTTCTCGGGAGACACCGAATGAACGATGGAGCTACGCTGAGAGGATGCTCATTCAATAACATGAGATAAATCTTGGGCGTCCAGAATTTGAAATGGAAACTCGAATGGAGGAACAAGCTCTGTATCCAAACCCTTTACATTGGCCTCGAATGAGGAGCGCCTATGTGTAGGTTGACCGTTTCTTTCTGTCATTATTCAAGCACGACATCCGATCAAAAACCTCATTCAGGTCAATCGCTCTCCACAAAACTGTAATTGGTGAGAATCTCAATGAGAAGAACTGTATCTGACAGCTATGCAGAGATTAACCGGCAAATACTGGAGCTCGCTGATGCATATCGTTACGAGCCGTGGCGAGTTAGGATAATCGATATGCAGAGAGCCTCTGTGCAGTTTCCAAATCCACCTGTAGCAATAGTTCCTAAATGTTCTAATACAGATATTAACTACTTTACGCTCGTAATGCAGGCTAACGGTTTTACCTTTACGACAAGTGAACTTACCTCAATCGGCAGCTTATCCCATAAGCTCACCTCACCGTATGGAATAGAACAATCTGATCCTGATGGTGATACCAGTTCATTAATCGTAAGCTATGATGGCAATCCAATTCCTGATTTTGGCTCCATACAACTAAGGGAGATCATGGGAAAACCGTCCGCATATTATTTCCCATACAAGGACACCCGCTCAGGACAGCCGCTTTCGTTCTATTTGATCGTCAATCCTTATGAGAATTGTGCATTCCGTTGTAAGTACTGCTCACGATTGCCATACTTTAAGACCCCAGCGCCCTCAATTCAGGAAAACATCCAATTGATAATTTCCAATATTCTCGCCGTTGTTCAAGATCCTGACGAAGTCAAATTCATTAATATCATTACAGGAAGCTTCCCAAATCCAGAGCAGGAAATGACGTTCTTAAAAGAGGTAATTACCGCATTTAATAAAGCAGGGTTTGTTGAAAGTGAATTTGGAGTGTACACATCCCAAATATATTCACGCCACCTTTTCGAGCAATTGAGAGACCTTGGCGTTATCTTCTTTACAGTGACTCTCGAAGCCACATCTTCGGATGCCCGATCCAGATTGCATGCTCGGCGGAATCCAAAAAGAGCGCGCTCTTTTGAGCAGACTCTAGATACAATCAGCGTGGCAGAGGATGTTTTTCCGTTTGTTAGTACGACCATGATGCTGGGGTATGAACAGGCCGACGAGGTCAAGAGGAATCTAGGGCGATTAGCAAAAGAAACTCGATCCACAGTCAATCATTATATTCCCCGAGTATGGCTTCCAGGCCAATTAGATCTGCTTCATCCATCCGCAACCAATTTGAAGTATTTTGTCGATTTGTTTAATTTCATCGAGCGTAATGTAAATGTTGGGAGAATGACGTCGAACCAATTATTTGAAGAAAGGTTCTTAATTCCGAGATTTGCGATGAGGTACAGATCATAACAATAAGAATATGAGAGGATAGCTTATGATCGTTGCTCCTTGGGGCCAATCATCCAACAGCTGACCTACTGAAGCGAGCTGTGTAAAAGGATCCTTTGGCGGATCAAAAGGCGGCGAAAGTCTTGGAGCAAGGATGCTAATTAAGATAGGGATCGGCCCCATCGAAAATTAGGGAGAAGGGGCTTGAAGATATAGTTTGATTTTGCTGTCTCGAGCTTGAAATCTTCCGATACTCCAGAGTGTGAGATTCTTTGGTATTTATAATAGCGACAAGCTGAAATTAAACACATGCCCTGGTGCGCTCCATCGCAGTTGAGAATAGCAGATCCCGCCTCGTGCGCGGGATCAATGTTTTGATACCAACGCCCAGCAAAGCCATATTATGAATTTCCTACCCTTAACATTTGATTCATTTGTGCTTCCTGATAAATTATGCTAAAAGTTCACAATCGGATCCAAAAACTCAACGTTTCATAGACTGATTAATGAGGAGGGCTCGCATGACACTTTCAGCACCCAAAAAGGTTACTTGGTGGGTAGCATTCATTGTCGGAGCGGTCGGTATCCTTGCTAACTTCGTGACATTACCATTTCTAAGTGAGTACGCTTTCTGGCTTGTCGTTTTTGGATTTGTTCTACTCGTCCTTGCCACCTTTCTGAGAGATCTCTAAGTTCATACACATAATATAGCGGAGTAAGGGTCCGGCTCCGTATCTATTTCTGAACGTTAACTATCGCACCGTCACTTATACCCAGAATGGAGGAAGAAAATGGGAAAATTCGAGATCTATAAAGATCGTAAAGGTGAGTATCGTTGGAGACTTCTTGCCAATAACAACCAGGTTATTGCTACAGGCGAGGGATATGCGTCGAAGGCTGGATGTAAGAATGGCATCGCTTCTGTGAAGAAGAATGCTCCTAAAGCAAAGATAGATGACCAGGCGTAGTTAAATTCAAGAATCCTATCGACGACTGCTTTCGGCGTTGCAAAGGGCACGAAAGGCGATCTGACTTCTCAGGATACTTACCCGGTAAGACGTCACCCAGGAGCAAAGTGGGCTTGGATTTGGTATCGGGGTTATTGCAAATAATAATAACAATACCGAGAAGCCAGATGAGACTTAATGCACCGAAGCAGATCACGGTGATTCTAATCTTGGCCACCTTGCTCAAGGATCCTATAGAAGAACCCATCTAAAAGCCACATCCTTCGTAACCGGACGCAAATTTGCAGAATAGACATATGAGTTCCCAGTGTTTATTGTGGTGGCGAAAGCTTTGCCCACAATGTAGGCCGACCGGAACATCAGCTGCGTATATTATTCCCCGTTTGTTGTGAACGGATTGAGAATACGCTATTCTGTGATCACGGTTTCAGGCAAGGCTGCTTCTCTCGATATCCATCAGCTTTTCATGTAATACATGTGATCTTTCTTCATGGCACCCCCGATTGGGGAAAAGAATGCGGAAACAGCGTTAAAACCCCCTGGAGGGGGGATATTGAGGCGAGATTTCGTGATACTCATTTGTTAGGCACACTTTAGTTAATTGGGGGCGAATTCAATAATGCACTTTTATTACATTGATGAAGCAGGCTGCAATGGGCGTGATTTAGACAATCCCGAATCCCCAATTTTTGTTTTAGGGAGCCTGATTGTAAGCGATGAAAAATGGAATACAACGAATGGAAAATTCGCTGAAGTCATTTCCGACTATTTTGAAGTTGTACCCGGAAATTTTGAACTCCATACAGAACAGCTTCTCTCCCCTGATGGTGAAGATCCATTTGAAGGACATGATAGAGAAAGGAGGAATGGTCTAGCAAACCAATTGCTCGATCTACTGATTGAAAAATCACATCACACTGCATACTTTGCAATCGACAAGCGAACGCTGGCGGACAATATTCCTCCAGATATTGCGATAAAAGATTATCTCGACTTCAGTGCTCCATACTTGATTTCTTTCGATTATCTACTCTCCCTTTTCGAGTGGTACACAAAGGTTAAATTAGGACAATCGGCAAGGGCAATGATTATTCTGGACGAGAAGGAAGAGTTTCAAGCCGAAATCAGGTCTGTTGTTAAATATCAAAAGTACGAAGTGCCTGCAAGCCGAAGGCTAAAGTGGATAGTTGAGTTCAGCTACCCAGTCAGCTCTCATTCGAATCCAATGGTTCAATTAGCAGATCTGATTAGCTATTTAATAAAGAAGTACTTGGAAATTGAGAATGGCTATCGAGATGAATACCCTCCAGACGTAAAGAATATATTTCGAGATTTCTACTCTAAGATAGATCAGCGGCTGATAAGAAGACAGATACTCAGATACGATGAACGAGTTCGGGCCAACAGCTACTACGAGTTTCTGGATGCAACTAAGTCCTTGCCTAGTAGGTTCTGGAAAAGCCGTGATTATTAGCTTGGAGTTTGCCTAACCATTCGCTGCAGCGGACCAGGGGAGCGGGGCGAAAAGCATGTGAGGTTGAAGTATAGGGGTAGGTGAAGATCAATGCCGGGGCATGCCCTGGCCGCTAAGCTCGAAACCGTTATGCAAAATAAATGAGAGGAAATATCGTGGGAAAAGTAAAAGTTGCGGTTATTCAAGCGTCATCCGTTTTATTTGATAAGACTGCATCAATAGAAAAGGCCTGTGATTTGATTGAAAAGGCTGGAAATAAAGGGGCTAAGATAGTTCTTCTGCCAGAGGCA
>JAGLRY010000275.1 GCA_023135995.1 Candidatus Aminicenantota bacterium
ATCCATGATAATGAAGAAATCGCATTGGCGGCCTTTCTAGAGCAGTAATCCTCAGTAATTTTATCGAAGACTGAGTCATTTTATGACCAAAAATCGCCTGTATCGACTTCTATCCCGAATTGTAGAGATCAAGCGAGGTGAAGAAGCCATCTCGCTTTTGTTGTTCTTCTATTTTTTTCTAATAACTGCTCCTTTCACTATTATCAAATCCGTCAGGAATGCCAAGTACCTTATTGAATATAATGCTGTATGGCTACCTGTTGCCTATCTATTAACAGTCATTTCTATGGTTTTTGTTGTCGCCTTCCATTCCAAAATTCAAGCCCGGATTCCAAGATCTCTTCTCCTCATTGCCAGTCTTGTTTTTTTTATTCTTTCGAGTTTTGCATTCGGGATTTTGTTTATCAAAGATCTGGGATGGGTGCCGCTCGTTTTTTTTGTTTGGGCGAACGTCTTCATTATGGTGCTCATGACTCAGTTCTGGATATTGGTCAATGATCTTTTCAATCCTAGAGAAGCCAAAAGACTGATCGGTTTTTTTGTGAGTGGTGGGATCCTAGGAGGAATCGTGGGAGGGCTTTTCGCCGGTGTTTTGGCTACATACATTCCCGATTTCCTCCTGTATATTGCCGGTGGAATGCTCATGCTCAATATCGGTGTTGTAGCTGCAATATTCCGGTGGAGACAAAAAGCCAGCCCCCCCTCCACTCGGGCGGAAACGCATGATTTTCAAAAATCTGGAAAAATCAAAAAAGTCGGTTTTTTAGACTGTTTCAACACTGTCCGCCAAAATTACTATTTGAAGCTCCTTGCCGCAGTCGTCACTGTCACTTGGATCGTATCTACCTTTATCGATTTTCAATATAATATTGTTATTGAGAGTGCGGTTACGCAGACGTTTTACATTTCCTTTTTCGGATATTTCAACTCAGCGTTGCTCGTCGTTCCTTTATTCATACAACTCCTTATGACCAGCAACATCATCAAGCGTTTCGGAATCCGCCTCACTCTGCTTGTGTATCCATTGATGCTTCTGCTCTGCTCGTTTGGGATCGCGGCCTCACCGACCATCCTATTCGCTTTAGGCATCAAGGGCAGTGATAAGAGCCTTTCTTTTTCACTGAATCAATCGGTGAGAGAGCTGCTCTACATCCCCATTTCACCAGAAGTCAAATACAAAGCCAAAATCTTCATCGACATGTTTCTCAACAGGTTGGGAAAGGGCATAGGCGCACTATTGCTCATGATCTTTATTTTGGTTCCGACTGCTCCTTCCACTAGGATACGGATTGTCAGCATTATGTCGCTGGTTTTTATACTTTTATGGGTCGTGCTCAATCTGAAAGTGAGCAAGGAATACGCCAATATCATCAAAGGAAAATTAAAAAAGAGTGAACGAGCGGATAGGATCGTTGACGAAAAGCTGGACGTGGACTTCATGAAGCTTGTTCTGGACACTATCGAAGATAAGAATCGGAGTTCCATCCTGTATGCAATGGATATTTTCGACCTGGTCAAGCAAGACAAACTTACGCCCGAAGTTAGAAAATTTATCGGCTATAAGCAGGATGAGGTCAGAGCGTCTTCGGTGGGGATGCTGTTTGAGGGTTCCGGATCTGGAATCGCACCTGATTTTGAGGAGCGATTGGATGAAGGGGTCTTACTGAAAGAGATCAAAGAGATCATGTCCCTGGATGTTTATCAGGAGATCATGAGTGAATACGTGGATAAAGTCCTTGTTGAAAAGGATGGCGAGTCAGAAACGGCAAAGATGGAGGTGGCCAAAGCCTTGGGATTCTCGGATTCCCGATCTCCCATGAGTGAAAAACTCGAAGAGCTCCTCAACGATGAATCTACGGAAGTGAGTCGGTACGCCATGGCAAGTGCGGCAAAGCTGCAAAAAAGAGAGTATGTGCCTGTTCTGATCAAAAAATTGGAGAGCCCTTTGACTCGGATGGATGCGAGAGTCGCACTCGAAAAATATAGCACAAAGATCACCGGAACACTTGCAGACTACCTTGGGGATGTGGAGATGGACCTTGAGCTGAGAAAGGAAGTAGTTGCAACTCTGGCACGCATCGGCAACCAAGAAGCGGCTGATTTTCTCTTGTGGGAATTGGAGGAGCATAGAGAAGACATGGATAGTGAGCTTATCGATGCCATGGACCGCATCCGCTCGGTTAATACGGATATCCATTTCCGGGAAAGAGCTATCAAGACTAAGATCTCTGAAATAGTGAAAGAGTACTACAAAAACCTGATCGATTCCTATGGGCCCATTTCTAAAGAGAGCCAAGAAGACAGAACAGACCTTGATATGCCAAATCACATGAACACTCGCTTATCCGATATCTTCAAACTTTTGGGACTGATCTATCCCCACGAAGATATTATGAAATCCTATCAGAACATCCGAGCCGGCACTAAAGATTCGGTTGCCTATGCAGTGGAACTTCTTGACAACCTGTTGCAAAAAGGATTCAAGGAGGCCATATTCCCCATCATTGAGAATCTGTCTATCAGAGAGAGAGTGGAGAGATGCCGGATCCTTCTACAGAATTTCCCATTCTTTTAAAGGTTGAATATGACGAAGAATACACTCCATAAAACTCTTTCGCGTTTAGTCGATATAAAACCAGGAGAGATACCCACTGCATTACTCATGTTTTTCTATTTTTTCTTGATCACATGCTCTGTATACATCATTAAACCCGTTAAAATCTCTAACTTTTTAGAATCATTAAACGCCGAACGCCTTCCTTTCGCCTATCTTATTACCGCTATACTTATCGGTTTTGTTGTTTCACTCAACACAAAGCTTCTGCATGCTATGAAGAGGAATGTCTATATCTCCTTAAGCCTGGTGTTTTTTATTTCCAACATCGTTCTTTTCTGGTTTTTTTTCCATTGGGAATGGAACTGGCTGTCCATGCTCTATTGGGTGTGGTGTGACATTTTCACGATCACGACAGTGACCCAATTCTGGATTTTGGTCAATGATATCTACCATCCCCGTCAGGCAAGGAGGCTGATCGGATTTCTTGTGAGCGGGGGACTTCTAGGTGGTATTGCAGGCTCGTTGCTAGCCCGATTCTTTGCTCAGGTTTTAGGAACCACGGATTTACTCCTGATCTGCCCCTTTTTGCTTCTCCCCTGCATTCTTATTGTTTCCATTCTTCACAGGCAAACACAAGAGCCCCTGGATGATAAGAAAAGAAGAACAACTTCAACTGAAGCGTCGAAGACCGGGTACATTGAAAGCTTTGGTATTATCAAAAAAAGTCGTTATCTACTGATCCTGAGCGCTATCATGACGACAGCTATCATCATTACGACAATGGTGGATTTTCAGTTCAATTCTGTCCTCGAACTAGCCCTAGTGGACCAAGATGAACGGACTGCGTTTTTGGGCACATTTTTCACAGGACTTCTGGTTTTCTCTTACCTCGTTCATGTTTTTCTCACGAACCGTATCTTGAAAAATTTCGGGATGCGCTTGGCGCTGTCGATCGCACCCTTGTTCCTTTTGACAGCTTCGATAGCGATACTTTTCATCCCTGCCGCATTTTTCCTCATCTGGGCCATCGCTATAAAAGGCGGAGACAAAAGTCTGGCCCACTCCCTCAATCAGTCGGTTCGAGAATTGCTGTACATTCCGATTGCTCCAGAGATCAAATACAAGGCCAAAGTGTTTATCGACATGTTTGTGAATAAATTTGCTAAGGGGATTGCGGCTTCTATCCTTCTCATCTGTATATTCATATTCCATTTTTCCCTCCATCATATAAGCTTGATCGTTATCGGCTTTTCCCTTCTCTGGATTTTTCTTAACCGTTGGATCACCCGCGAATATGTCGGCAACGTCAAAAGAAACCTGAAGATCAAATGGCAAGATGCGGACAAGTTCATCTCAGAGGCCGTCGACATCGATATGACAAAGCTCGTCTTCGACACCCTCCAAAGCAAGGACCGGAGCTCGGTTCTGTATGCGATGAACCTTTTTGACCTTATAAAGAGAGAGAAAATGAGTCCGGAACTGCGCAGCATAATCGCACACAAATCCGATCAGATACAGGCATGCGCGATGGATTCACTCTTGGAATTGGATGGAGAATTGCTCCTCCCAAAGGAAGATGATACCTTAGACCAAGAGGACCTCAGCACCCAAATCCAGGAGATTATGTCTCAAGACGTCTATCAGCAGGTCTTAAAAGATCAACTCAATAAAATTGTGGATGAGAAAGGAGAGGAAGGCGAAGTTTCTAGGATGGAGGCGGCCAAAGTCCTCGGGATGATGGAGTCGAGCTCACCTGTGGCGAGCCAGCTTAACAAACTGCTTAAAGACAAATCACCCGATGTTCTGAGGTATGCGATCGAGAGTGCAGGGAGGTTAAAAAAAAGGGAATTTGTCCCCTACCTTATTGCGCATCTCTCCACGCCTAGAGCAGAGAGCATTTCCAGTAAGGCCTTGGTCGCATACGGAAATAAAATTACAGGAATCCTTAAGGACTATCTTTCGGATCCAGATATCAACTTGCAAACGAGACGAGCGATTCCTGATATTTTAGAACAGGTAGGGACTCAACGTGCGGCGGATTTGCTCGCTTCCGAGATCAAAAAGAAAGAGAATGAAGTCGAAACGGAGATCATTGAAGCTCTGTACAAAATGAGGACAAGACATCCTCAAATTCAATTTCCTCAAAAACCCGTTTTTGAAAAAACGATCCAGATCATTAAGAGGTGTTACTTTGTTCTCCTGGAAATGCATGATTTAATGACAGATCAGAGAAAGGACAATCTGGTCAGTGATATGGAAAAAAATCTCGCCCGCTCATTGAAGCACATATTTGAACTTCTCAGCTTGGTCTACACCCCAGATGATATCATCAAAGCCTACCAGAATATCTGTACGGGTACAAAAAAATCGATAGACTATTCCATCGAACTTCTAGACAATATTTTGCAACGGGAAGTCAAGGAAGCCCTTCTCCCCTTGATCGATGACATCTCCTTCGAGGATAGAGTGAGGAAGTGCAAAAAAATGATCAAGCCCCTAGAAAAGGTTAAATTCTCTTGAAATTGGTCCTCTCTGAGAGTTATAATTCAAGGGGTTGAGTTTAATGCCAAAGTTATACATTTATCCAAAAGAGGGCGATGAGTTCCAGTTTCCTCTGCCACAAGACAAAGTCTCTATCGGAAGGTCATCCGACAACGATATCCCTCTGCCAGATCCCTTTTGTTCAGGGCGCCACGCTTTCTTCTATCCCGTTGATCAAGGCTATGCGATAAGAAACAATAACAGCAAAAACGGAACATTTGTGAACGGCAAACGAATTCCGGCAGAAGTCGAGCTCAAAAAAGGAGACGAAATCCTTGTCGGGACAACTCGTGTGATCTATGACAAAGAGATCTCTTCCAATGTTGAAGTCACAGATGCTCCTTCCCCATCGGCCAATATCAACACTATCATGCATCTCGACGATGTTCTGAAGAAGCATGACATCAGTACGACCATCCGTGCTGCAGCCAAACCCATCGATATCGAGCAGATCAAACTCGAACATCGATCTCTCGCAGTGATCAACGAAGTCAATAAAGCCTTGCTTCTCCATAAACCCCTCAATGAACTTCTTGAACACATCATGGATCTCATTTCAGAAAATCTCCCGATGGACAGGGGAATCTTGATGCTCAAAGAGGGCAATCCTGCACAGCTCATTCCCAAAGTCATCCGGATCAACAATGAACGCTTGAAGAATCAGAAAATACAAGTGAGTCAAAGCATCATCAATATAGCCATAAATAAACATTCATCCCTTCTCATCTCAGATGTTCAAGAGGATTCCCGTTTTAAAGCTCAGGACAGCATCCTTAAAATGAATATCAAATCTGCCATGTGTGTTCCTCTGTATGATAATAAAGATATTATCGGACTTATCTACGCAGATAGAATTTCCCTCATGAAGCAGTTCTTGAACGAGGATTTAGAGTTGCTCACATTACTTTCAAACCTTGCTGCCATCAAGATCGAAAACTCCAAACACATCGATAGGGAAAAGGAAAAGGAACAGATGGAGAAGCAGCTTGATCTGGCCGCTCAAGTTCAACGAGATTTCCTTCCCAAGGAAAATCCTGAATGCAAACAGTTTGAAATAGCCGGTGCGAACATCCCATGTTATCAAGTTGGTGGGGATTACTACGACTTTTTCGACATCGATGATGAGAGGATAGGAATCACAATTGCCGATGTGGCTGGAAAAGGAGTCTCATCAGCGCTTCTCATGGCACAACTTCGCGCATCTATTCATACCCAAGTCAGCCCTGCTTATGACATAAAGGAAATGGCAACCAAACTTAACATTCTCGTTCACGCCAGCACTGCGTCCAACATGTTTATCACATTTTTTTACGGCGACCTCAACAAAAAAACAGGTGAATTCACATATATCAACGCAGGTCATACGCCACCTCTTCTCCTGAATAAAAAAGGCCAGGTAATTCGCCTCGACACCTGTGGATTCTGTTTAGGAATGTTTCCGACTGTCGACTACGAAGTCCGAACGATCAGTTTAGAAAAAGGAGATACAGCTCTGTTCTTTACGGATGGATTCACGGAATGCAGGAATAAGGCCAATGAGGAATTTAGCGAAGACCGGCTGGGGAAACTTCTCAAAAAGCACCATAAACTCTCATCCCAAAAAATGCTTGAAAAAATATATGACGAGGTCAACTCTTACACGTCAGAAACCGCACAGATGGATGACATGACTCTTGTTATCATCAAGCGTACAAGCTAACCTGAATTATTCATAAAAGCTGCCGATACCTAACTTATAGGGATTTTCATTCATATTATCGGCATCTTTTACCCT
>JAGLRY010000276.1 GCA_023135995.1 Candidatus Aminicenantota bacterium
CGCGGGGAGCTTGATGAGCTGATCAAGAAATGCTCAGGGAGCCCTCGAAGATTGTGAAACCGCGATCGATCTGGATCCCGAGTATGGGCGGTACTACAAGACCAGAGGAGACCTCAAACTCGCATTGCAAGATCCCAAGGGTGCCATTGCAGACTATACGAAGGCCATTGAACTCTTACCCGATTTTGCAGAGGCTTTTGAGGGACGAGGCGGAGTGTACTATGCCACTCGAAATTTCCGTGAGGCCTTGAAGGACATGGATCAAGCGATAAAACTCAAGCCCGGCAACTTCGAGCTCTACAGCAAGCGCGGCGACATCCGATACGAGTCCAAAGACATAAGGGGAGCCCTAGGCGATTACGACACGTCCATCAGGCGTAATCCAAATTTTGCGCTGAATTATTTTAAGCGCGGCATGATCAAGATCATCACCGGGAACAGAGAAGAGGGATGTGCTGACTTGAAAAAAGCCGATCAGCTCGGCTTCAAAGGGGCTCTGGAACAGATCAAAAAGTACTGCTATAAGTGATATTGAGAATCAGGACGTTTAAAAAGCATGCAAAATAACAAGAGAGAAATTTCCATTAAACCCATAAACAGAACGCCTGCAAAAATAAAGCTGAATTCTATTTGGATGTTGTTGTGCTTTTTACTTGTCGCTAGCGTATCACTCTTTCCACCCCATCTTAGATCTCATCTAGGGCGCAGCCCGGACAGATCCAACCTGTTGTTGATTACGATCGATACATTACGGGCAGACCGGGTGAGCTGTTACGACAGCACACATCTTCAGACTCCCCATATCGACGGGCTGGCAGCAGAGGGGGTTATCTTCACTCGCGCATTCGCCAACACATCGACCACCCTCCCTTCACACACCAACATTCTGTTGGGAGTCTCTCCTCTCTATCACGGAGTGCATGAAAATCAGTATTTTGTTGTCCATGAAAACTTTCTCACATTGGCCGAGCATCTTAAAGCCGCAGGGTATGCGACCGGAGCCTTTGTTGGTGCCTTCCCCTTGGACAGAAGATTCGGATTGGACCAGGGTTTTGATGTCTATGACGATGATTTTGGTCACCGAAGTTCAACGAATAAACAGGAGTTGGAGAGAAGGGCGGCAGATGTTATCGCCAAAGCATCCCAGTGGATAAAAACTCAAAACTCACCCTGGTTTCTCTGGATCCACTGTTATGACCCGCACGACCCGTACACACCTCCTGCTCCGTATGCGGAACAATACGCTCAATCACCCTACGACGGGGAAGTAGCCTATGTGGATGAGGTCCTGGGCAGGTTTATAGAGGACATGCAACAGGGCAATAAACTGGAGGATACACTTGTGATCTTTACCGGCGATCATGGGGAATCGCTGTGGCAGCACGGAGAGGAGACGCATGGTTTTTTCGCCTACAACACGGGCATATGGATCCCTTTAATTTTAACGGGTCCGGGAATCAAAGCGAGAAAAGTGAAAACACTTGTCAGCCATCTGGACATTTTCCCGACTGTGTGTGACGTGTTGGGTCTTAAGAAGCCGAAATTCTTGCAGGGACGATCGCTGGTGCCGGCTTTGCGAGGGCGACGGCTTGCGGACCAGGACCTTTATTTCGAATCACTCTCACCCTACTACGGCATGGGGTGGGCACCGTTGCGGGGATTCATCAGAGGTAAATTCAAGTTCATACAATCGCCCATTCCTGAACTCTACAACCTGGAGAATGATTTTGACGAGCAGAACAATTTGGCATCAAATCGTGACTTGGGAAATTATAACAAACGTCTTTCTGAGATCATAAAACGGGATTCCTCACCTGAAGCCTCCCGCTCCGAGAGAAAACCGGACAGAGAATCACTGGAAAAACTACGCAGTTTGGGATATATAGCTGGTTCCGTGGCCGTCGAAGGCAAAAAGAGCTACGGCCCCAAAGATGATGTCAAGACCCTCCTTCCCTATTTCAATCAAGCCAATAAGGCTATGACGCTACACCAAGACGGAAAAACTCTGGAAGGGATCGAGATCTTAAAAACCATCATCTCGGAGAGAGAGGATTTCGCTGTCTCCTATGTTCACTTAGCGACACTTTATCATAAAGGCCAGGGAAAAATAAACAAAGCCTTAGAGATCTTAAAGCTTGGGTTTGCCAACAATCCTGCCAGCTATGAGATCTTTTACAAATACGTCAATCTCTTGGTCCAAGCCGGCCAGAACGAACAAGCTATCGAACTGGGGACCAACGCCCGCTTACGCCAAATGGATTACGACCCGGATATATGGACGAATATCGGCACAGCCTATCAAAACACAGGAGACTTCGACATGGCTCGCCAAGCCTATGAGCAAGCGCTTCGAATCGACCAACGCAACCCCATTGCCTATTACAAATTGGGATTCCTGTATTTCTCTCTTGCCTTAAAGAACAACAACGCCAGAGCCCTCGAGGAGTGCTTGGAAAGCTATAAAAAAGCAATCGAGATCGATCCAGATTATGCCGAGGCCTATATGGGGTTGGGAAACGCTTATCTTCAGACAAACAATCTGGAGGGTGGGATTTATTGTCTGGAAAAAACCCTGGAGATCCAGCCCGGCCAAGGACCGGTCATTTATAACCTGGGAATGGCGTATTTCCATAAGGGTGATAAAAAAAGAGCGCTCGGTTATTTCACTCTCTTTAAAAAGGAACACGCCCACCTGCTCTCTCCCAAAGAACGCGGGGAGCTTGATGAGCTGATCAGGAAATGCTCATCCGTTCAAGAATCGTAGAAAGTCCGAAGTTTTTAAGTTCCGTGGGTTAAGAACAGGTGAATACGAATGGAGCGGGCGATGGGATTTGAACCCACGACCTGTAGATATGTCAGCCCCTGCCAATTGTTGGATAATCTTGAGATTTTAAATTCATTCTCTCTAGGTCGGTCTGCTCACTTTACAACAAAAAAAATAAGTTTCAGTTATAACAAAATCCACAGACAATACATGATATTCCGTAGAGAGATTAAGGAATATGCGGATGAAAATAATACACCTCCACAACCCTCGATTTTAGAGGCAAATTATTCCTTGGACTATGAAGAGCTTACTGAATTTCATTCTTTCGTAAAACGGTACCGCTTGAAACCTCGAAGTTTTAGAATAGAGAATCTATCCCTGTATCAAAGATATGCAGAGTTTCGATACCACTTCAGACATCAGGATATTAAAGAACTTATATTTGACATCCATCTCAACGCTCTTAGAAGGAAGTAAAACTCACCACTACCGCAGCATTAGACCGCATACCTACCAATATTATTCAGAAACCGTTAAATCCATAGGGCATTTTTAGAACGAGATTCAGTAACCTTACCCATCACATCAAAATCCAAATAGATACAAATAAGAGCAGCTGCGATATCCAGACAAAAACTAGACCGTCTACAAACGAATCAAACTAAGTGAGACTTATAGATTAAAATCTATTTCTCTTCCTTCGGCTTTAGCTCAAAGCCGAGTTGCATCATCATACCCAACCGGTCAAGTTCTTCCTTATTCTCGACAATTTTTCCGTTTTCGATGCGGCTTATAATAATCCCACTCACTTCAATCTTATTCCCAGTCGCAGGGATTCCTTGAAATTCTCCTTCGTGAGTACCCCTGATGACAAACCTAGTTATAGTCTTGTCCCCGTCAGCAATTATATCTTCAATACTAAAATTAACATCAGGGAAAGCTATGCGAACCATCTTTTCAAATTCTATTGTTTCTTCTAGGGACATGGGTTTAGGACTATTGGATGGCATGTACCAAACATAATCGGGAGAGTAAATTTCCTTCAAAGCTTCAATATCTCCTTTTTCCCCCGCTTCATACATGCGTTTTACAAGACCCTTATTTTGTTCCTCAACCTCTGCCTGGGCTT
>JAGLRY010000277.1 GCA_023135995.1 Candidatus Aminicenantota bacterium
ACCTAACCAACCAAACTTCATGGGCCACTGCCTCCACCTTTGTGAATGGGTGGGGTGGGTTGGCCTCAACTCGTGAATAATTCAGGTCAATTAAAGTAGGAGTGGAGGAGAGACGGTCAGTCTTTTGACATGAGCGCTGCAACAACTCCTAATTCAGGAATATTGCTGCACACGATCTTCACGATAGCTGTCATAGGAGTAGCCAGGATCATCCCGGGAATCCCCCATAACCATCCCCAGAAAAACAGGGAGAAGAGGACCACAAGCGGGCTGAGTCCCAGACCCTTGCCCATCAAACGCGGCTCGACAAGATTCCCCATCACCTGCTGTAGGGTGATCAATATGACAAGTATCCAGATAGCAGGCCAGATCGTATCAAACTGAAAAATCGCAATTGCCACAGGAAATACGGTCGCAATAAATGAGCCGATGTTGGGAATATAATTCAGGATGAACGTCAAAAATGCGAAAACTATAGCAAAATCCAGCCCCCAGATCACAAGAACAATGCCAGCGAACACCCCCGTGAAAAAACTGACTAATGTTTTGATAGCAATATATCTTTGAATCTGGCTGTCGATATTCTGTGCCATAGTGATAAATCTTTCAGCTTTTTCCTTTGGATAATAATTGACGACCTTGTTTTTTACCTGCCCACGGCCGGACAGAATAAATATGAGGAAAATAAAAACCAGAAAAAGATTCGCCATAAAGGAAAAAAATGGTCCTAAGGATGAAAGGACAAAGCCTCCAACTTTGCCCAGATCGAATTGCTTGGTCCAATCAAGGGTTTCCCATTCGATCTGCGACATCTGCAGCTTCATTTGAATCGAATCTATGATGGACTGGACCCGCTGACCATATTTGGGCAGCTCTGCAGCGAAACTCTTCCCACTGGAGTAAAAAAGAGCCCCCAAGAGGTAGAATATAAAAAAGGTGATGATCACCAAGAATAGGATGGAGATAGCTTTGGGAATCTTGAGCCGCGTTAAAAAATCCAAAGCCGGAGACATCAAAAAATAGAGCATGACAGCCAGGAAAAAAGGGAAAAAAACAGGTTTGGCCTCCTTCAACAACAGGCCCAAGAGAAAGACAACAATGATGACAAGACAAGTCGTTGCAACCTTGTTTCCTTTCATGGACTCACTGAGTTGGGTTTATTATAGACCAAACGTGCCACAAAACCAAGAAATTGCCCATGAAACTCTCCTCCGATGAATTCTATCCCCCTTTGAGATGACTATCGGGGGTGGAATATCACCCCCTTCTTCATCGACAAAGGCGATTGACCAAACTTCTGACCTCAATAAAATGGATAATGACGACAAAATTGGGCACTAGATCATGGATTCGTAACGAATCTCTATAAATAAAATGGATAAAAATTCGCTCAATATGAATGTTTTGATCGCTGAAGACGACATCATCTCCTGTCGGGCGCTGGAAAAAAACCTCCAGGACTGGGGATATGAGGCTCTCGTGACCAAAAATGGCGAAGAGGCGTGGGAGATCATCAGAAATGGGGGGATACGACTGGCTATTCTGGATTGGAGTATGCCTAAGATGAATGGACTGGAGCTTTGCCATAAGATCCGGAATGAATACCAACCCAAAGAGGAAAAATACATATACATCATTCTGCTGACGGGACGAGACTTGGAAGAGGACATTATTACAGGTCTCTCGGCCGGAGCCGACGATTACATAACAAAACCCTTCAGTTATATGGAGTTAAAGGTCAGGATCCAGAATGGAGAGCGCATCATCGCTCTTCAAGATCTTCAGCTTCAGAAAGCAAACACGGACAGCCTGACTCAACTCTGGAATCGCAAGAAGATTTTGGAGCTTCTCGAAGAGGAATTGAACAGAAATTTTAGAGAAAACAAACCCGTAGGCGTCATCATGCTCGACATCGACAACTTCAAGACGATCAACGACACTTACGGCCATCTGATCGGAGATAAGATCATCATCGAAGTCGCATCCCGCCTGCAAAAACAGATGCGCACCTACGATAAGATCGGCCGCTACGGAGGCGATGAATTGCTCTTGGTTCTTCCAGGTTTAAGCAGGCAGGACGCCAAAAACATCGCGGAACGCCTTCGTAAATCTGTATGTGCTGAAAAAATTCAAACAGATGCCGGTGCCCTCGACACAACTGTTAGCCTGGGTGTTTCCATATTCGACAAAGCATCCAGGCCATCGACTCAAAAGATTATAGAAAAGATTATAGAGGAGAGCGACCACGCACTCTATATGGCTAAAGGAAGAGGACGCAACATCACGGTAGTGAGTGAGCCTGATAGTGCAATAGAGAAGGACACAAAATGACAGATAAAGTTTTTCTCGATTTCCTTCAGGATCACAATGACACCAAGGATCACAAGATCTATCTCGACCACCTCCTCGGTATCACAAAAGACGCCATTATGATCGCTGACCAGGGGGGTGAGATATTCCGCGTTAACGATGAATTCACTCGTTTATTCGACATTCGGTCAGATGATGTTCTGGGAAAATCCATCGACGACCTGATCAGTTCTCAAGACAGCAGTGAGGATAACATCTCTATCACACAGAAGCTGGCCGGAGGAGAAAAGATTGAATTTGAAGCTGTTCATCAAAACGAGGATGGAAGTGATCTTCAGATTTCAGCCCTTGCTTCCCCCATCCTTGAGAACGGTAAAGCCATAGGGTCGTTCATCATCTACAGAAGAATGGGAGAAGCGAATAGAAGCGTGGAGCCTCCTGAAAAGGAGACAGCCAAGTTTTTAGGCGTGATCTCTGGATTGGAAGAAAGCGTTTTATATGTGGATAAAGATAATCGAATGATGCAAGTGAATGAGTTTTTTCTCAATTTTTTTAACAAGCGCAAACTTGACATCGTTACAAAGAACCTACTGGATTTTGATTTTGGACTTTCAAAGGAGGAGTTCAAAGCCCACATATCCCGGTTCAAAACCGAGACACATTCATCTCCTGCTGTCGAGAATACAACCATCGAGGGGAAAGACACCCTTGTTCGCCTTCAGCCCATTTACCTCAGGGATGAATACCAAGGAATGATCGTTTTGGTCAAAGAAAAGAAAGAAGTTGCCGTCACAGAACAGGAAAGCAATTCTGCAACTATGGCCAAAAAAGAATTCCTTGCGAACATCAGCCATGAACTCCGCACTCCAATGAACGGCATACTGGGTATGGCAGACCTTGCATTGGGAACTGACCTGAACCCGGAACAATTAGAATTTGTCAAAGGAATCAAATCATCCGCGGAATCCATGATGACCTTGGTCAATGACATCCTCGATTATTCTAAAGTCGAGGCAAAAAAAGTCAAATTGGAATCTATAAATTTTAACATTCAGGATTTTGTCCACGATACGGTTTCCCCACTCAACCTTCAAGCTCATAAGAAGAAGCTCGAACTCATCTGTGATATTCCGGCTTTGATCAATTACAACGTTACTGGAGACCCAGGCCGGCTGGGACAGATCTTAACGAACCTTGTAGGCAATGCCATCAAATTCACTCAGCAGGGAGAAATCGTCCTGTCTGTGGAAGAAGAATCAAAAACTGAAGATGATGTCTCTCTCCTTTTCACGGTGGCGGATACAGGAATCGGGATCTCGGAATCGAATCAACAGATCATCTTTAACGTCTTTGCACAAGCCGATGGATCGATGACGCGCAAATTTGGAGGGACCGGACTCGGATTAGCCATTTGTTCTCAGCTTGCTGAAGTGATGGGCGGAAAGATCTGGGTGGAGAGCAAAGAAGGGAAAGGAAGTAAGTTTTTTATTTCTATTCCGTTGAAACTGGATAAAAAGACTGAGCGAGATCCACAACAGGTGGAACCTTTTGACTTAAAAGGCCTTCCTGCTCTCGTCCTCGATGATAACCCAAAGGCCCTTGATACAATTTCTGAGTTACTCAGCAACTGGAATCTCGAAATAACAAAATCGCCCAGTGCAGGGGATGCAACGGCTCAGCTGGATCGGGCCACCTCAGAAAATCGTCCCTACTCTATCATCCTCTTCGATCCTTATCTGCCCGGAACTGATAGTTTCATGTTTTTGGATTACATCAAGCAAGTGCCAGGTCTACCCAAATCTATGATCGTTATGGTCGGCTCCAAAGGGAATCGCGGAGATGCTGATCCCTGGTTGAAGTTGGGCGTTTCTTCTTATTTAGCCAAACCCATCAAGCTGTCCGAACTCGCTGAAGGCATCAACACCATTTTGGGCACCCCGAAAAAGGAAGAGGTCCAGCCAGAAGCCCCAAAACCGCAAGATACGGGAAAACTCCAAGAATCCTATCGCATCCTTATTGTTGAGGATAACATAGTGAACCGCAAGGTAGCCTATTTTATGCTGGAGAAAAAAGGGCATAAAGTCACCGGTGTAGAGGATGGAAAAGAAGCGCTCAAAGCCCTCGAAAACAACATATTCGACCTGATCCTCATGGATGTGCAGATGCCTGTCATGGATGGTTTCGAAGCGACGGAAACCATCCGAAAAAAGGAGGAAAGCACGGGAGGACATATCCCCATTATCGCCATGACTGCGCATGCCATGAAGGGCGACCGGGAACGGTGTTTAGAATCGGGCATGGACGACTATATGACCAAACCACTTAACCCAGCAGAAGTATTCCAAAAAATAAATGATGCTATGAAAAATAAAAGGAAGCAACAATAGTTTTTTGCCGATAAGGAGAAGAACAGTGATACAAGTACTCATCGCAGAAGACGATAAACTGTGTCGAACTATTCTTGAGAAAAATCTCAGGAAATGGGGCTATGAGATCACATCCGCAAAAGACGGCAAAGAGGCTTGGAAGGTGATGCAGGAAAAGAATATCCAGATCGCCATTCTGGACTGGATCATGCCAAAGATGGATGGAGTCGAGCTGTGTAAAAAGATCAGAGGTAAGAAATGGGATGAATACATCTATCTCATCATGTTGACCGTACGAAGCAAACAGAGTGACATCAGAAAAGGTTTTGCTGCAGGAGTTGATGATTACATCACCAAGCCCTTTGATACACATGAACTGAAAGCACGCCTTCAAACGGGGAAAAGAATCATCGGCCTGCAGAATCAGCTTCTGGATTCCCAGAAAAAGCTCCAGGATATCGCCACCCATGATATGTTGACAAATCTTCTCAATAGGTATGAAATTCTCAACGTCCTCACCGATGAATTCCACCGCAGTCTCCGGGAGAACAAGCCCGTAAGCACAGTGATGCTCGATATCGATTTTTTCAAGAAGATCAACGATTCCTACGGCCATGATGTCGGCGATAAGGTTTTGGTCGAAGTGGCGTCACGATTGACTGGCACATTGAGACGCTACGATAAAGTCGGCCGGTATGGTGGAGATGAGTTTCTGGCCATCCTGCCCGGTTGTGACTTAAAAAATGCCAAAAGAATCGCAGAGAGGCTTTGCCGGGCTGTCTGTAAAGAACGAATCCAAACTGAAGCAAGCCAACTCTATGTCACCGTCAGTGCGGGGTGTGCTTCATCCGAGAGTCAATCTCACAAATCCATCGAATACCTTGTCAAATTCAGTGACAAAGCAATGTACCACGCGAAGAATATGGGGCGGAATTGTGTCATTGCCTCTTAATTTATATTGTTCATAAAAAATGTCGATACTGATAACAAATAAAAATCGATACATAAAAAAAAGCATAAGGAAAAAACAATGATTAATAACGAATCTTCTCCCGCAAACAGTCCTATCGACTATCCCTCAGCATTGGCAAGGATCGGAAATGACGAATCTTTCCTTGCAGAATTGCTCGACCTCTTTAAAATGGACTTCGAGGCAAAAATCGGAGGCCTCCAAAACGCCATCGATCAAGAAGACTTCGTATCCATTCAAGAATTGGGGCACGGTTTAAAAGGGTCATCCGCGAATTTGAGTCTCCCCTTCCTCCAAAAAGCAGCGTTAGACATGGAGAGCGCAGGTGGAGACAAAAATCTCGACAAAGCGAGAGGCGCCCTGAGCACACTGGGTCAGGAGTTCCAGAAATTACAGGAATTCCTCTCTGCCAAGACTTAGTTTTTTTGGGCTTTTAACTGTGGCTTGTCCTTCACTATTCCATGTCTTTCAGATTGTGGATGAGTGCATTCAAATAATCGAGGCCGAGCTCCTTTGAACCATCCTTTATTTTGATCACTCCACAGAGCTTGTTGCCAACCCTGGACATGTAGATATTGTGGTAGTATTTATCCTTGATGTGATATCCGGAATCGATCTTCTGGACATTCTGACTCTTCTTCGCTTCTAAATACTTCTGCAACATCTCGGTAGCATCGCCATCGTCCTTCCCTTCTGCAAGAAAACAGTCGAACTCAAGATCGTTCAGCTTGTATTTGGCAGAATATCCATTATGAAGGAAGCTGTAACCCATGAAATTGCGCAGAACAAAATTCTCTGAGTTGGGTTGTAATCCCTTCGATGGGAAAGCTTTAAGCAAGGGAGGAAGGTTCCCCGTATGCCCAACCTTCTCCACGATCTTCTGTGAAAATGCCTTAAGGACTTCCTCGGATCGATCCTCACACTCAAAACAAAGAAGTTTGACGTAGTATCTATCCACGAGAAAATTCAGCGTTCCTTCCTCAAGATAGCCCTGGAGTCCCATTTGGATGAACTGATTGTCAGGGTAGCGTTCAGCACTATAAATGCCAAAAGCATTCATCTCGTTTCCCATGTCATAAATCTCTACGGCAACATTCTTTTCAGATTGGCCTTTTTGCTGCTGAGCAACGATCAACTCCTTGAATTCATAGGCCAGATAGATCTCAGCAGCTCCGTTGATGTATTCGAAGAGATTCTCCGGATAATAACTCTCAGGCTTTTCAGCCATGATCCATGAATCCACTTCGGGTAGAAGGGAGAGCAATCCAGATGGTCTCTCCTGATCCTCAGGAGCACCCCATAAAGAGCTCCCTAAAAGACAAACGACAATCAGGATGACACAGATCCTGTATTTGGTGTTCCTCATTTTGTCCTCTCCATGAAAAATTTTCAGTACCCGTTAATATAATCCCTACACGTTATTTTTTCAATCATCATCTCTCTCTTCCTCACTGAAAGATCATGTTGACAGAAATTTGAATGAGGAGTACCTTTTGATAGAGGAGCGATGGAAAAGTCCACAGTTGTGATTGTCAAAAAGCGCAACGGCCAAAGCGCTATTCGTACAGATCCTAAAGCCATCAGAGAGATGTATCTGCAGGGTTTGACAGCTCTGACAGACCAAAAAAATCCAGGTGACGCCCTTCATATTTTCTTCAAAGACAAAGACAGAGTGGGTATCAAGATCAACACGATCGGCGGCAGATCGATCTCTACGACACCCGAAACGTCCCTATCTTTGGCAAAACTCCTCGCTGACAACGGATGGAACGCAGACAATGTTCTCATTTGGGATAGGACTAACCGCGAGCTGAAAGAGGCAGGATACAGTTTGAATATGAATCAGAAGGGCATCAAAGTCTTCGGCACGGATTCCAACAGCGTGGGCTACAACAGGAACCTCATTGCCTTTCTGAATATCGGGAGTCTCTTTTCGTCCATCCAGGCCGACACCATCACGGCTTCTGTCAGTCTGGCAGTTTTGAAAGATCACGGACTAGCAGGTGTGACCGCGGGGATGAAGAATTACTTTGGAGCTATCCATAATCCGAATAAATATCATGATAACAATTGCAATCCTTTTATCGCAGAGCTGTTCGGTACTCCGACGATCCGGGACAAGCACAAGATCTCGATCCTCGATGCCCTGAAAATCCAGTATCATCGAGGTCCTTCCTCCCATCCCAAATGGGCAGAAAACTACGGTGCTCTCATATTGAGTCAGGACCCTGTTGCCGCCGACACAGTTGGCTGGCAGATCATAAAAAAACTCAGAAAGAAAAAGGGACTTCCCTCTTTGGAAGAAGAACAGAGGCCCCCTAAGTACTTGGACACAGCTGAACGAATGGGGCTGGGCACATCCAATCTTAAAAACATAACTATTATTGAGATAGAGGTATAAAAGGTCCAATGAACAGACGCAAATTCCTAAAAACTACAGGTTGTGCAGGGCTTGCGTTGGGTTCAGGAATGAGTGGTTGGCTCATGGATCTCTACGCCTTCCAAGGCACAGCAAACCTCTCAGAGGTAGAAGCCTGGTATTATAAAAAACACCCCGACCGGGAGATCGAATGTGTTCTGTGTCCACGGTTCTGTAAGCTGGGAGACAAAGAGAGAGGGTACTGCGGTGTTAGAGAAAACAAAGACGGGACCTATTACACACTGGTGTATGGAAAAGCGTGTACTGTCGCTGTCGATCCCATAGAAAAGAAACCCCTGTTCCACTTTATGCCAGGGAGCTCAGCTCTGTCTCTGGCCTCTGCAGGTTGTAACGTGAATTGCAAGTTCTGTCAAAACTGGGAGATCTCACAAGTCAGGCCCGAACAAGTGCGTCATATGGACTTCGCACCTGCCGCAGTTGTCAGGGCGGCCAAGCAGTACAACGCCCCTGTCATCGCTTACACCTATTCGGAACCCATCGTATTCTATGAGTATATGTACGACACTTCTATCGAGGCCCGGAAGAAAGGCATAAAAAATGTGGTCATCACAGGGGGCCATGTCAATCCAGAACCCCTCGAAGAATTGATAGGCGTCGTGGACGCCATAAAGGTCGACTTAAAAGCTTTCACGCAGAACTTTTATACGGATTATGTAAGGGGCGAACTCCAGCCAGTCCTCGACGCCATTAAGATCATATCTCGGAGAAAAACATGGATGGAGATCGTCTATTTGGTCATCCCTACTCTCAATGACAGTGATGCGGAGATCCGTCGCCTGAGTCAATGGGTGCTTCAGGAAGTCGGACCCGATGTGCCACTCCATTTCTCCCGATTTCAACCCATGTATCTCCTTAAAAACCTGCCACCCACGCCCATTTCCACCCTAGAAAAAGCAAGGAATGTCGCCCGTAAAGAAGGGATCAACTATGTCTACATCGGAAATGTACCCGGGCACGAAGCGGAAAACACGTATTGCCCCAAGTGCTTTAACATGTGCATCGAGAGAAGAGGTTACACGATTAAAAAATCGAACGTGAAGAACGGGAAATGCACATTCTGCGATTTTCCTATCCCGGGTGTTTGGACCTGATCCTC
>JAGLRY010000278.1 GCA_023135995.1 Candidatus Aminicenantota bacterium
TTGATCCAGATTCTCACTCAGATGGAAAACGAGGCGAGTCTGATCGTGATTGAAAAGGAACGTGAGACCATTCCGGAGGTCTCTGGATGGCCGTTTAAAACGCTCCATTTTCTCCACACCGATATCAGGGAGATGGTCAAGAGTAAATCGGCGGGTGCCTCAGTCATGTATTTTATTCTGATATTTCTTGCTATGCTGGCGATCTTCGATACACAGGTGCTCTCCATCTTCCGCCGGAGGAAGGAAATGGGAACCCTCATGGCTATGGGAATGACGCGATTGAAGATCATACAGCTCTTCACCCTAGAAGGAGCATTACATGGAGTTCTTGCTGCAATTGTGGCCGCTGTTTACGGCATTCCACTTCTCACTCTGTTCGCAAGCAAAGGCTGGGCTCTTCCTGGTTCAATGGACGATTGGGGGATTGCCCTCGGAGAGAAGATCTTCCCTGCTTACAGTGCCGGACTTGTTATAGGGACCACGGTTCTAGTCCTCATCATAACAACGATCGTCAGCTTTTTACCCACCCGTAAAATTGCCAAGCTGGAGCCAACAGACGCCCTCAGAGGGAGGATGTCATGATCAGGTTCCTGCTCAAGGGGATCCTGCGCGACAAATCCCGGAGCCTGTTTCCCATCCTGACAGTTGTGGCCGGAGTCATGCTCACCGTGTTTGGATACTGCTGGGTCATCGGGGCGGGAGACAATATGACGGAATCCAGCGCCAAATTCAGCTCGGGCCATGTGAGGGTCATGTCCCGTGCCTATGCGGAAGAAGCAGATCAGATCCCCAATGATCTAGCCTACATCGGAGTTGAATCCCTGATACAGGAATTGCGAAGCGATTTTCCTGAGTTCATCTGGACTCCCCGTATCCGCTACGGAGGACTTCTGGATATTCCCGATGCCCAAGGGGAAACACGATCCCAGGGACCGGTTTTTGGGATGGCTGTGGATCTCCTTTCGAGTGAAGCCAAAGAGCCAGAGATATTAAACATACAGAATGCCTTAGTGCGGGGACACATCCCTGAAGAACCCGGTGAGATCCTTCTCAGCGATGATTTTGCGGTCAGCCTCGGAGTCAAGCCAGGAGAGACCGCCACTCTCATAAGTTCGACGATGTACGGTAGTATGGCAGTCACCAATTTTACTGTCGCAGGGACGATCCGGTTCGGTGTCGCTGCCATGGACCGCAGAGCCATGATCGCGGATTTCGGAGACATACAAGCGGCTCTGGATATGCAGGATGCTACGGGTGAGATACTGGGCTTTTTTAAGACTTTTATATACAGGGACAAAATCGCTGCGCCAACCGCATCCCGCTTCAATGAGTTATATAAAAACGAAACCGATGAATTCTCTCCTGTAATGGACACGCTCTACAGCCAGCCGTCAATAGCGGATTATTTAGGTATGATCGGTCTCTTTTCAAAAGCCATGATCTTCATTTTTGTCGGAGCCATGTCCTTGGTCCTGTGGAACGCCGGGCTCATGGGGAGCCTCAGACGTTATGGGGAGATTGGTGTACGGCTTGCCATGGGTGAGACCAAAACACACCTGTATCGTTCCATGATCACCGAATCCATGTTCATCGGATTGATCGGCTCAGTCATCGGAACTGCGTTAGGGCTGGCTATCTCCTATTATTTTCAAGAAGTGGGCCTCGATTACGGCTCCATAATGGATAATACGACCATAATGTTCAGCAACGTCATGCGGGCTAAAGTCACAGGATTCAGCCATATCATCGGGTTTATCCCTGGCCTGGGAGCCACATTCCTGGGAGCCGCAATCTCAGGACTGGGAATTTACAGACGGCAAACATCTCAATTGATCAAGGAGCTAGAGGCATGAAACGGATAATATGGG
>JAGLRY010000279.1 GCA_023135995.1 Candidatus Aminicenantota bacterium
GAATGGATCCTCCAGAAGCTCGATGACAACATCGGCTCGGACAATAAGATCTACCTTGGAAAAATGATCATCCACGGCCGCCGGGGAAGCCGGACAATGCAATCCAAATCATGGATCCAGGGCGATGAAAAATCTTTCACAGAATATTTGGCACCCCCCCGGGAAAAGGGCACCAAGATGTTGAAGCTTGGAGACCAACTGTGGACCTATTCACCATCCACAGACCGGACGATCAAGATCTCAGGACACATGCTGCGGCAATCGGTGATGGGCTCGGACCTCTCTTATGAAGACATGCTGGAAGACCGGCGGATGATAAACCTCTATGATGCCAATGTTGTCAGCGAGGAGCTATACAGGGAGCGCCCTTGTTGGGTTTTGGAGCTCACGGCTAAAGAAGGAGAAGAAGACATCGCCTACCATTCCAGAAAAATCTGGGTGGACAAGGAACGATACGTCTCCTTAAGAGAGGAGCGTTTCGCCAAAAGCGGCAAACTCCTCAAAACGACCGAAGTGAAGAATGTGAGATGGATCGACGATCGGTGGGTGCCGGATGAGGTCGTCTTCAGGGATGTGCTCAAAGCCGGAAAAGGCACCGAGTTTATCATTGAATCCATAGAGTTCAACGCCACCATTCCAGACCACGTCTTTTCCAAGGCGTCTTTACGATAAAAAAGGGGACAGTCCCCTTTTTCCAGAGGTAAACAGAAAAGGGGACTGTCCCCTTTTTCAGGTTTTTATTGGGAATAAATTGAAAGTCTCTTTTATGTAGGAACCGTTTCCCCAACGGTCCGCTTGAGGGACGGGATACGCAAAATCGAACTTCTTTTTTTAAGAAATATCGGTTATCCTGTTCTTTCTATGCGATTGGAAATGGGATATCTCAGGAGCCGTAATCGGGGAACGAGATACTAGTCCTGCGTTTAGAGGCTATTTTTTCATGGAAACCAAGATTTCAGAAAACGGATTGGAACGGAAACTAGGTCTTTTTCCTCTAACGAATATCGTAGTCGCCAACATGATCGGGGCGGGGATCTTTACGACTTCAGGACTATTGATGCAGGATCTTAACAATCCCATCATCATGATCATTCTCTGGGTCGTGGGGGGAACGATTGCCATCTGCGGAGCTTTGAGTTATGGAGAACTGGCTGCAGCCATTCCTCGCGCCGGCGGCGAATATGCTTTTCTCTCACGTTTGTATCATCCTGTGCTTGGCTTTTTGAGTGGCTGGGTGTCCTTCTTTGTCGGATTTTCTGCACCCATAGCGGCCTCTGCCATCGGGTTTGTGGCATACATGACCAGAGCTTTCCCAGATATCCTGCGGTTGGGGATCTTCGATGAATCTATCGAAGCCACCATCTTAAGAAAGCTCTATGCCATTCTTGTCATAGTGCTTTTTACTGCCGTTCACATCAGAGGATTAGAATTTGGCACGAGCGTTCAGAATGTGTTAACGATCCTGAAAGTGGGCCTCATCGTAGGCCTGATCTTTGCAGGATTTGCTTTCGGCAAAGGGAGTTGGGACCATTTTTCTCAAGGTGCAGATTTCAACTTCGGTTTTGAGGGATGGAAAGTTATCGGCCTGTCACTCATGTGGATCATGTTCGCCTACAGCGGCTGGAATGCATCCGCCTACATCGGGTCGGAAGTCAAAAATCCGTCCAAGAACCTGCCCCGTTCCTTGATCACGGGTACAGGGATCGTCATCCTGCTATATTTCTGTTTGAACATGATCTATATTTATGCTGTTGCTCCGTCCGACATGAAAGGAGTGATATCCATTGCTGGGCTAACCGCGGGTAATCTTTTCGGCCAATCTTTTGAAAGGATTCTTTCCATCATGATATCCTTTGCCCTGTTTTCCTCACTGAGTGCCTATATTATCTTGGGACCGCGCGTCTATTACTCGATGGCCAGAGACAAGCAGTTTTTCCGCTTCGCTTCAGACATCCACAAGAAATTCGGAGTCCCGGCAAAATCGATCGTGCTGCAAGGGGCTATTGCTGTAGTCATGGTGTTTTTCGGAACATTCGACCAACTGCTCACATACATGGGCTTTTCTCTCGGGATCTTTCCCATCCTCGCCGTCTTGGGTATCTTTAAAGTGCGGCGGCTGAAATTGAGCCCCTACAAAATGCCGGGTTTTCCCATAGCTCCAATCCTCTATATTTTGGCGGGAATCACCATTCTTGTTCTTGCTTTCTTCCAACGCCCAATGGAGTCGTCGATCGCCATTGCGACTGTGCTCGTCGGAATTCCTGCATACTGGGCATTCAAGAAGAAATACGGGGACGGAGGGTCAGGAAACGCCGTCTAGATTCTGATACAATGGAGCTGGAGTGAATCATGCTGCGCATCAATGTTGTCCTTCATGAGCCCGAGATCCCACAAAACACGGGTAACATCGCTCGAATTTGCATAGCTGTCGGGGCAAAATTACACCTGATCAAACCCCTGGGATTTTCTGTCGACGATAAACACCTCAAACGCGCCGGACTGGACTACTGGGACAAAGTTGACGTCACTTATTATGAAAGCTTTGAAGAGTTTCTAAAAACCCTCTCTTCCGAAAACATCTATTTATTTACGAAAAAAGCCACACAATCCTATGATGAGATCAACTTTTCTGGGGATGTCTATCTGGTTTTTGGGAAAGAAACATATGGATTGCACGAGGATATCCTTAACACTTTTGAGGAGAGGTGTTACAGGATTCCCATGCGTCGAGATGCCCGATCGCTCAACTTGGCAAATGCAGTGGCCGTTGTTGTGTATGAAGCGTTGAGACAAAACGGATACCCCAACTTAGAACTCAGGGGGAGAATGCCGCATGACCATGAGGGCAAGCACGACGGGAATCAAACGAAGAGCAATAAATAATTTGGAGCCTTGTCGCCTTTTATCTTCGATAGAGGAAGATGGTGTGGTTTTTCCCCCGCAGGTCCCCCATGGACACGGCATCGATCTCTTTCTCTTCCCATCCCGGGATCCTGTAGTTGTGGGTGACCACGTATGTGCCTGGCTGGAGCTGTTTCTCGAATTTCGGCCGCAGCAGTGCATTGGATTCAGGCAGCAGATACAATGCCAAGACCGTCGCTTCTGAAAGATCTGTTTTCGTGGCATCCTCCAGACGAAATTCGACAAGCTTCTCCACACCAGCCTCTTGGGCTCCCCTCAGGGATTCTCTGATCCGCTCAGGATCGATGTCGACACCCACTCCCCTGGCACCATATTTTTTTGCTGCTGTGATCACGATCCGGCCATCACCACACCCGAGATCGTAAAGAACATCGCTGCCATCGACTTTGGCCATCTGCAGCATTTTCTCCACGACTTCCCTCGGTGTTACCAAATAGGGCGCCAGATCCTCAACATCGCCCCGGCCATGGGATCCCTCATAAAGGTGGACAAGATTGTTTTCATCATAGCGAAAAGCATATGGCGTCCCTGGAGCTAGATGTCTGGTCACGTCCCGGCCGACCCGCTCATAAGTTACATCCAAGGTCACTTTGCTGGTGTAGCGGTGCATATCTCCAGGCTTAATCGATTTTTTCTCAGGCTCCTTGAATGAATTGGCGGGCTTGATCTTGTATCTTACAGTTCCTTTTGTCACGTTTCGAATAGCGATCTCATCGATCGATAGTCCGGGATGACTCTTCTCTAAGGATTTGCCGCCATCGGTCAGTATGAGGGCAGCCAAGGCTGCGCCTACGATAACAACGAGGAGTCCAATCTCTATTTTGCGTTTCATGGGGCACTATTATGGCATAAATCGTGGAAAAATGTCTCAGCCAACAATTCACTCAATATAATGTCGCATAACGGGGCGTGTTTCCGACCGGCGGATGCATTCTATAAAGCCCGCATGTTTAAAGGCCGCGAATAGGCCTGTCGAAGAAAAAACGGCCGGCCAGGGTTTCTTTTTGGGTTCCAGGGGGTATCCTTCGACAATCTTGCCGCCATTTTCTTTGACGTACTCGATCGCAGCCTCTAATAACCGCACAGTTAATCCTTTATTGCGATAATCTCTCTCCACAAAAAAGCACACCACAGACCACACAGAACGGGAATCGATCGGACTTAAGATCCTTGATCGAGCAAGAACAGAAAACTCCTCTCTTGGCGCCACAGAACACCAAGCAACAGGCTTTCCTCTGTCATACGCAAGGATTCCTGGGATTGTACCGGATTCGACAAAGGCTTTCATGGCCTTTCTGTTCCCCTCCCCCTTCTCTTTCTCAAACTCAGATCGTTTAATGCGCCACCACATGCACCAGCAGCCGCCACAAGCGCCCCTAACGCCAAAGAGCTCTTCAAAGTCAGGCCAACGATCTAAAGTGAGAGGATGGAATTCCATTTCCAACTCCTTTGAACAAATAGACTGAACATGTCAAGAATATTAAATCGCTTCCTGTTTTTCCAGAGATTTTCAATAACAGGCTGCAATTTGGAGCCGTTGATTAGATCGCTCATGAAGTTTTATGATTCCGAACACATGCAAAGAACAAAATGAAGGAGAGATGAAAAAAAACTTGACAAGTGTACTATTTTTAGATTATTCTGATATTTCTGAATAATCAGATTATTATGATATTCACAAATTTGGAGATTTTGGATGATTAAAAAAGGAAAGCAAAAATCATCTTGCACGACGGATGAGAAGAACTTCTCTTGCTGCAAGGTCGAAGCAGTGACCAGCATAGACGAGAGAGGACAGATGGTTCTCCCCAAGGAGATCAGAGAGAGGGCAAACATTAAACCCGGAGATAAAATGGCCGTCGTCGTTTGGGAGAAAGCTGGGAAGGTCTGCTGCATCACCCTGATCAAGGCCGACGAATTTGCGGGCATGGTGAAAGATCTCCTCTCCCCCATGATGGAGGAAATGTCTAAGTGAAGAACATGAAAAAATCTCAGGAGAAAAAAACAGGAGGTATGAAATAATGAACGATAAAAAGATCAAAGAATTTGTCAAAGATGGTTACGCAAAAATAGCCAGGAAAGGTGGTTCCTGCTGCGAGCCAGCCAATTCATGCTGTGGCGACATCGATATGGCAAGCGTCATCAGCCAGAAAATAGGCTACAGCGACGAAGAGCTCAAGTCTATCCCCGAAGGCGCCAACTTGGGCCTGGGATGTGGGAATCCCATCGCACTTGCATCACTCAAAGAGGGAGAGACAGTGCTCGATCTGGGTGCCGGGGCCGGATTCGATTGCTTTCTTGCCGCCAATCAAGTGGGCGAGAAAGGAAAAGTCATCGGCATCGATATGACACCCGAAATGGTGGAGAAAGCCAGAGAAAATGCAAAAAAGGGAAACTACACAAATGTGGAGTTCAAACTCGGAGAGATCGAAGACCTTCCCGTCGCTGATGAGTCTGCGGATATCATCATCTCCAACTGTGTCATCAATCTATCGCCCGATAAAAGGAAAGTCTTCGAGGAGGCATTCCGAGTGATAAAACCGGGAGGGAGGATAATGGTCTCGGACATCGTCCTCCTGAAAGAACTTCCGGATTTTATCAAAGAATCGATCGACGCGTATGTTTCCTGTGTATCAGGAGCTCTGCTCAAGGAGGATTACATCGCAGCCATAAAAAACGCTGGATTTCAGGATGTTGAAATAATTGATGAGACCTCTTTCCCCGAAGATTTCATCAACACCGACCCGATTGTTGAATCCATTAAGGAGAATTTTAGTGTTACTCCTGAAAAAATCAAAGAGGTGGCTCGTTCGGTAGTAAGTATCAAAATCTCGGGAAATAAGCCCATTCAGCAATGAACATGAGGAGGAATG